>DASWNX010000043.1 GCA_036399055.1 Jatrophihabitans sp. | reverse complement strand
ATCCCGATACCCCCGCGCCAGCTCAGCCGTCCCGTCGCTGGAGCCGTCATCGACCACCAGCACCTCGAAAGCGTCCCTGCCCAGGTCCTGCCCGATCAACGAGTCCAGCGTGCGCCTGAGCAACTCCGCCCGGTTATAGGTCGGGATGACGACACTGCACCTTCCGACAGCGGCCACCGACATCTCCCTGCGTCGCTCAGGCGCCCCACACCCCGGCCGAGCCCCGGGGCAGGTCTCGGGCGAGTATGTCCGCTCTCGGCGCCGGCAGACAAGACCCGCCGCCGCGCGTCGGTCACAGCGAGGGCAGGTACCTGCGCAGCTCGAACGGGGTCACCTCGGCGCGGTAGTCGACCCACTCCGAGCGCTTGTTCCGCAGGAAGAACTCGAAGACGTGCTCGCCCAGGGTCTCGGCCACCAACTCCGAGTCTTCCATCGCCCGCAGCGCGTCGGCCAGGTTGTGCGGCAGGTCGTCATAGCCCAGCGCTCGCCGCTCGGTGTCCGACAGCGCCCAGACGTCGTCCTCGGCGCCCGGCGGCAGCTCGTAGCCCTCTTCGATGCCCTTCATGCCGGCCGCCAGCAGCACCGCGAAGGCCAGGTAGGGATTGCACGCCGAGTCCAGCGACCGGACCTCGACCCGGGTGGAGTTGGCCTTGCCGGGCTTGTACATCGGCACCCGGACCAGGGCTGAGCGATTGGCGTGGCCCCAGCACACGTAGGTCGGGGCTTCGACCAGCTGGCCCGGCGCCGACCAGCCGAACAGCCGCTTGTAGGAGTTCACCCACTGGTTGGTGACCGCGGTGATCTCACGGGCGTGGCGTAGCAGGCCGGCGATGAACGAGCGGGCGGTGGCCGAGAGGTAGAGGCTGTCCGACGGGTCGTGGAAGGCGTTGCGGTCGCCCTCGAACAGCGACAGGTGGGTGTGCATGCCGCTGCCCGGCTGGTGGCGGAACGGCTTGGGCATGAAGGTGGCATGCACGCCGCGGGTCCGGGCGACCTCTTTGATGATGTGCCGGAAGCTCATGATGTTGTCGGCGGTGGACAGCGCGTCGGCGTAACGCAGGTCGATCTCCTGCTGGCCCGGCGCCACCTCGTGGTGACTGAACTCCACCGAGATGCCGACCGCCTCGAGCGCGGTGATCGCGCTGCGGCGGAAGTCGTGGGCGGTGTCGTGGCTGGTCATGTCGAAGTAGCCGCCGTCGTCGATCGGCACCGGCTCGCTGCCGTCGGAGGGGCGGTTCTTGAGCAGGAAGAACTCGATCTCGGGGTGGGTGTAGAAGGTCAGGCCCCGGTCGGCAGCCTTGGACAGCGTCCGGCGCAGCACGTAGCGGGGGTCTGCCCAGGACGGCGAGCCGTCGGGCATCGTGATGTCGCAGAACATCCGCGCGGTGTCACTGGGCTTGCCGTCATCGCCCTGCAGGATCTGGAAGGTCGCCGGGTCGGGCCGGACCAGCATGTCGGACTCGCTGGCCCGGGCGAAGCCCTCGATCGCCGAGCCGTCGAAGCCGATCCCCTCGGCGAAGGCGCCTTCGAGTTCGGCCGGCGCCACGGCGACGGACTTGAGAAAGCCGAGCACGTCGGTGAACCAGAGCCGGACGAACCGGATCTGTCGCTCTTCCAGAGTGCGTAGGACGAATTCCTGCTGGCGATCCACAATCAGTCAGTCTGCCGTAACCGGCTCCGGCCGGGTAGCGACGCCCCGGTCGGGCGCCGAGCCACTTCCGGCGAAGGCGCGACTCAGGTGGCGCTGTCGGCCAGCCAGCTCGCCCACGAGACGTTCCAGTAGCCGGAGTTCCACTCGGCCAGGTTCCGCCCGGTGTTGCGCACGTCGACGATGTCGCCGGGCAGGGAGAAGTCGTAGAACCAGTAGGCGTTGGACGGTGAGACGTTGAGGCAGCCGTGCGAGACGTTGACCTTGCCCTGCTGTGCGATCGACCAGTCGGCCCAGTGCACGTACTCGCCGTCGTAGCTGATCCGCACGCCGACCGGCACGACCTTCTTGTACGCCTCGTCGCCCTTGCTCAGGCCGAACGAGGCTGAGTCCATTTTGATCTTCTTCTCGCCGCCGACCACCACGTGCGGGCCGGAGTTGGTGCGCAGGTCGATCGGGCCCTTGTCACCGGGGATGCGCACGTTCCGGCCCATCGAGGTCGGCATTGTGCGGACCAGCCTGTCGTTGGAGTAGACCTTGATCATCTTGGTGCGGTCGTCAGCGATCGAGATGTGCTTGTCACCGACCCGGAACCAGGTGCTGGCATCGGCCTGGCCGTAGAGCGACTTGCCGAAGTTCTTGCCGTAGACCTTGGCGGTGATGGTCACCTTGGTGCCCGGCTTGAGGTAGTTCTTGGTGCGCCAGTAGACGTTGGAGTCGTCCAGCCAGCTGAATCCGCCGACCTGAGCCGGCTCGGTCTTGACCGACAGCGCGGCCTGGGCCGCCTTGCGGTCGGGAATCGGCTCGTCGAAGTGGACCCGCACCACCTGTCCCACCCCGAAGGTGACTCCCGGTGAGACGCCGCCGCCGGCCGCGGTCTGGATGTAGGGCATCGTCATGTTGGCAGGCTTGAGCGTGCTGAAGGTGCTGGTTGTCGAGGTCTGCTGACCCGCCGGGTTGACGGCCGTGGCCGCCAGCGAGTACAGGCGGTTGTAGCCCAGCGTCTCAGCCGATGACCAGGACCGCTTGTCGGCCGACAGCGCGCCCTTGACCTGCTTGCCTTCGAGGTTGGTCAGGCTGACCTGAGACAGCGAGCCGCCTGACACCGCGACCTTGACGGGGGTCAACGGGTTGACGCCGGCCGCCTCGTGGGCCGGGGCGAAGCGCAGTGCCGCCGGTGGCGTCTGCGGCGCGCTGCTGGCAGCAGAGGCCGTCCCGGTGGAGGCGCCCGACCCGGGCCCGGCCGCGTCGGGGGACTTCTTCTGGGAGCAGGCGCTCAGCAACAGCGCGGCAGCCAGCACCCCCGACACCACCGCCGCCGTCCTATCCCGGTAACCCACCAAGACCGTTCCTCCCACTTCACGGCCACCCGCCGTCGCGGGCGCCGTAGCGCAACCATTGTGACTTACTTTCCGGGCGTTCACGGTCACGGCTCGTGACGAAACGGTGTCAAATGGAGGCCGTTCAAGGCTCGAACCACTCCCCCCGGGCGCCTAGGCACAGGCAGGCGGCAGACTGAGCGGGTGAGTGTCGTGCGGATCGCCCTTGCCCAAGTCGACCTGGTCGTCGGTGACCTGGACGCCAACTGCGCCATGGTGCGCGAGCGGGTCGGGCAGGCCGCTGAGGCAGGCGCCCAGCTGGTGGTCTTTCCGGAGATGACGCTGACCGGCTACCCGCCCGAGGACCTGGTGCTGCGCCAGTCGTTTCGGCAGGCCTCGTGCGCGGCGCTGACGAGGCTGGCCACTGAGCTGGCGGCCGCCGGTCAGGGCGACATCGCGGTGGTGGTGGGCTACCTGGACTCAGAGGGCGGTCCCCGCAACGCCGCCGCCTTCGTCCAGGACGGCCAGGTGGTGGCCCGCTACTTCAAGCACCACCTGCCCAATTACGGCGTCTTCGACGAGTCCCGCTACTTCAAGGCCGGCGCTGAGCTCAGCGTGGTCCACTTCGGCGGCGTCGACATCGGGCTGACGATCTGCGAGGACGTCTGGCAGGACGGCGGCCCGTTCGCCGCCGCCGCGGCCGCCGAGGTCGGACTGCTGGTCAACATCAACGGCTCGCCCTACGAGCGCGACAAGGACGACGTGCGGCTGTCCCTGGTGCGTCGCCGGGCGGTGGAGGCCGGCGCCGCGGTGGTCTACGTCAACCAGTGCGGCGCGCAGGACGAGCTGGTCTTCGACGGCGACTCGTTCGCGGTCGGCGCCGACGGCCAGCTGCTGGCCCGGGCGCCGCAGTTCGTCGAGGGCCTCTTCCTGCTGGAGCTGGAGCTGCCCGCCAGCACCGGCAACACGGTCAGCCAGGCCGGCGAGCTGAGCGTCGGCCGCTACCGGGCGCCCAAGCCGCCACGCCCGCTCAGCGAGGAGCTGGCCGAGCCGCTCGGGATCGCTGACCGGTTGCAGGACGAGGCCGAGGTGTGGGGCGCGCTGGTGGTCGGCACCCGGGACTACGTCGTCAAGAACGGCTTCTCCTCGGTGGTGCTCGGCATGAGCGGCGGCATCGACTCGGCGGTGGTGGCCGCGATCGCGGCGGACGCGATCGGGGGCGCGAACGTGCACGGCGTGGCGCTGCCCAGCGACTACTCCTCCGCGCACTCGCTCGCCGACGCCGCCGAGCTGGCCGCCAACCTAGGCGCGCCGTTGCAGACGGTGCCGATCGCGCCGATGGTCAGCGCGTTCGTCGAGTCGCTGAAGCTGACCGGCCTGGCCGAGGAGAACGTGCAGGCCCGGGTCCGCGGCACCACGCTGATGGGGCTGTCCAACCAGCACGGCCACCTGGTGCTGGCCACCGGCAACAAGAGCGAGCTGTCGGTCGGCTACTCGACGATCTACGGCGACGCGGTGGGCGGCTTCGCCCCGATCAAGGACGTCCCCAAGACGCTGGTCTGGAAGCTCGCGCGCTGGCGCAACGCCGAGGCGACGCGGCGGGGTGAGACCGCGCCGATCCCGGAGAACTCGATCACCAAGCCGCCGTCTGCGGAGCTGAGGCCAGGCCAGCTCGACACCGACTCGCTGCCTGACTACGAGGTGCTCGACGAGCTGCTGGCCCACTACGTCGACGGCGACGCCGGCTTCTCCGACCTGCTGGCCCTCGGCTTCGACGAGGAGTTGGCAGCCCGGGTGACGCGGATGACCGACGCGGCCGAGTGGAAGCGGCGGCAGTACCCGCCGGGGCCCAAGATCAGCCTCAAGGCCTTCGGCCGCGATCGCCGGCTGCCGATCACCAACCGCTGGCGCGAGCACGGGGTGAGTTAGATCTCTCGGCGGGTCGCCGGTTCCCAAGTCTGGGGAAATGGAGCACCATGGTGGGGTCCACCCATCGCCCGGGGACCGGTGAGCCGGCCTCGAGGAACCCCTAGGACTCGACATGAGCGAAACGCTCTACGGCGGCACGTCAACCCGCCGCATCACCATCCGCGACCTGCAGAACGCCAAACTGGCCGGTGACCGCTGGCCGATGCTGACGGCCTACGACTACTCGACCGCCCGGATCTTCGACCAGGCCGGCATTCCGGTGCTGCTGGTCGGTGACTCGGCGGCCAACGTGGTCTATGGCTATGACACCACGGTTCCGGTCACCGTCGAGGAGCTGCTGCCCCTGGTGCGTGCCGTCGTCCGGGGCGCCACCCGGGCGCTGGTGGTCGCCGACCTGCCCTTCGGCAGCTACCAGGTCTCGCCCCAGCAGGCGCTGGAGACCGCGACCCGGTTCCTCAAGGACGGCGGCGCGCAGGCTGTCAAGCTCGAGGGCGGGGCCCGGGTCGCGCCGCAGGTCGAGCTGCTCAGCTCGGCGGGCATCCCGGTGATGGCACACATCGGGCTGACCCCGCAGTCGGTGAACACGATGTCCGGTTACCGGGTGCAGGGCCGCGGCGACGAGGCCGGCCAGCGCCTGGTGGAGGACGCCCGCGCGCTGCAGGACGCCGGCGCCTTCGCGGTCGTGCTGGAGGTCGTGCCGGCCGACCTGGCCAAGAAGATCACCCACGACCTCACCATCCCGACCATCGGCATCGGCGCCGGCGTCGACTGCGACGCCCAGGTGCTGGTCTGGCAGGACATGGCGGGACTGCGGGCCGACGGCAAGCCGGCCAAGTTCGTCAAGCAGTACGCCGACGTGGCGCAGGTGCTGACCGAGGCCACCCATGCCTTCGCCGCCGAGGTGCAGTCCGGCGTCTACCCAGGGGCCGAGCACAGCTACCACTGACAGCGCGCGTTCGGCCTGGGCGTGACAGGCAGGCCCGCTCAGCCCTTGGCGAAAGCCTCTGCTCAGCCCTTGGGCGACAAGCCTGCTCAGCCCTCCCAGGCGTCCCAGGAGGCGTCTTCGGCGTCATACTTGCGCTCGCGCTCGGCGATGGTGTCCAGCGCCTTGGCCGCCTCGGCCTCGGTGTCGAACGGGCCGATCCGCTCATGGCTGCCGCAGCCTGCGAACGGCTCGACGGCGTGGTGCTTCTGGCAGAACCAGAACGTCCCGGTCAGATCTTCGGTACCCATCGGCGACTCCCGCGCAGAGGCGGCCTCGGGGCGGCCGCCGTGCACGTCACGCTAGAGGAACCGGCCGCCGGCGAGCCAGCGCGGCAGGCCTCAGCCCCGCCGGCGAGCCGGCGCGGCAGGCCTCAGCACGAGGGGCGACGGACGAGGGGCGACGGACGAGTCGACCTGTAAGCCGGGTCCTGTGGACGGAGGACGAGTCCTCCGAACGGCGACCATCCATCTCGGCCTGCCGTCGCCGGCAGGCTCTAGCGGTCTACCCACAGGCTCGGGCGAGCAGCCCTCGAACGCCTGCGCAGCGTCTCCGGCAAGCCTGAGACGCCTCTTGACCTTGCTCCGGGTGGGGTTTGCCTAGCCATCCCGGTCACCCGGGACGCTGGTGGTCTCTTACACCACCGTTTCACCCTTACCGAGCCGTTCGAGCAAGCCCGAACCGTCCGGCGGTCTGTTTTCTGTGGCACTTTCCCGCGGGTCACCCCGGGTTGCCGTTAACAACCACCCTGCTCTGTGGAGCCCGGACTTTCCTCGGCAGCCTGTCGCCAGGCTGACGCGGTCGCCCGGTCGGCTCGTCCGCCGCATGCCGATCTTAACGCCCGCGCGACGGCGTGACTTACCGCTCGTCCCACGTGAGGCCGTGGTCGCGGTACCGCGCGCGCTGGTGGTGATGCTCACCGGGGCTGACGACCGCCTGGCACAGTGTTGCCGAACTCGCTTCCACCGCGGCTATTCTGGCGGGGAGCCGCGGAGAACCGCATGCACGTGCACCCACGAGGTGTTGCAGCGCCTGCCTGCGGCTCGTGCGCCTACTGCGCGATGCGCTCCTCTAGCCAAGTAAGCTCTCGTCGCTGAAGCGCGACGTCCGCTAGGTCGACATCCTTCGCGTGCGCGTCCGGCCGCTCGTTCAACAGGTTGAAGGCGTTCTGCAGACGTTTCTTGTCTTGGAAAAATCGCTCGAACTGCGCCCACTCTCTACCGATTACTGCGCTTAGCTCAATCCAGTACAGCTTGGACATTAGCGCGTCGGGTGCAAGGCCGGCGCATTCCTCTCGCCTGCGAGCCGACAGCGAATCGTTGACAACCCCGACCCAGTCCCGGCCCGGGGGGAGAGTCATCTTGAGCACGACGCGGACGAATTCCCTGGCCTTTCGTTCGAGGATGTTCCTCCGCCGGCTGATGGATGCCAGTTCCTCTGCCCACTCCCCCTCGTCCAGATCCAACGCTCTGCGGCTGGCGGTGACCTCGCCCGCCTCGTCGACCCCGGGATGAGCGGACTGGCTCTCGAGCAGCTCGAGGCCGCGCTGGATCATCAGGCTGTCGACTGAAATCGAGCCAGCTTGTTGCCGCACGAGGCCGTACCTGATGAGGGGGCGCGCCTGGCGCGCGTCAACGTCATCCCCTTTCGACACACGGACCAATAGGTCGAACATTGGTCGGTCGACTCTGCGCAAGTTTTGCAGGGCAACTCGACTGATTTCGGCGCCTTCGGTCTCGGCGAACTCACTGCATAGCTGCGTAGCCAGGTGAGCGTCGATGTCCACGGGTCGCGCTTCGACCTCGACGTGGCGATGAATATACGATCCAGACATCCGCATCCAGTAGGGCAAGTAGGCAGATGTCTGAGCGATGACGCCACGTGCCTCCGGCGAAAGAGTCAGTCCGCAACGCTTTCCAAGGGCATTGATCATCGCGTCGGCGGCAGCCTCCGCGAAAGGGCTGAGGTAGTCCTCGGGCACGAAGTGGAGCACAGAGTTCTCAGTGCCAGCGATCTCTGCTGTGCGAAAACTGCTGCTGCTGACGCCGCTTACGAGCACGCTCACGGTGAGGTCATGCCGTTTCGACTCCTGTATGAGCGCCCGGAATTCACGCCAGAAGTCGTTGAAGTCATGCTTCCAATGTGTACTGGTCGGTGATTCCGGCGTAATGTAGTCGACCTCGTCGAACACGATCAGGAGTGGCGTCTTTGTCGATCCTGCCTGCCACATGGCGTCGAAGGTCGACATTATGTCTCCGTCGGACCGGCGCAGTGTCTGGCTCACGTGTGCGTAGCCCTGTTGGCTCGCGAGCCGCGCGAGCCGTGCAACCACCTTCAATGCCTCGGTGGCGCGCATCTCATTGAAGCCACGCAGCGAGCAGTCGATCATCGCGACCTTTGGAGATCCAGCATTGTTAGCGAGATCGATGACCCGATTGAGCATTGAAGTCTTGCCGACCTTGCGCAAGCCGAAGATTGCAGCGATCCGGCCTGCCTGCAGTTGCCGAAGCAAATCGTTAGCCTGCTCGCGCCGCCCGAAGAAGTCAGCGTCGTCGCTGACCGGGCCCGTGATCTGGAAACTATCCGTGGCGAATAGCTCGCGCGCGAGGCGCTGTCTGAGAATGGTGGCTGGGGGCATCGCACCAGCACCTGGCCTGTAAATCGGTAGGACGGTTAGCCCTGCCTCGCGGCCCCAAGCCCTCAAGTTGTCATCGCCGTCAGGATCCGCATGCACGACAATGGCTAAGTCTGGCTGTAATCGGGGTTGTTCAGCTTGTATGGCCTCCTGACAGACCGTAATTGTGCGAGCGTGCAGCACGGAGTAGTTCGCTATGAGTACGAAAACTTCCCGTTCAATGACCAGCGAGCCTCGGATTGTCTTCGTGGGTCTAGCGTACATCCCCACGTAGTTACCGTTGAAGGCTCTAAATCTGGCATAGCTCGTAATCTCGAATAGGCCAACTAGCGCAGTCGACACTTCAGACGCCAGGCTGTCCTGACTCACGAGAGAGCGCGCCTCTTCCTTCACATTCACGAGCTTGCGAGGGACCGACATGTCACTTGTCACTAGCGGACTGTACCTCTGACGGAAGGACTGACCTTCACTGAAGAGGACCGAGTCGTGGTACCGCGAGACAGCGCCCCGGAGTCGGCGAACCTAACGTCTAGATCATCGTTCACCGGCGAGCGGAACCTCTCACTCGGAAGAACGACGCAGCATCGTCGGTAGCTCCCGTCGGGAGGCGCTCGGTGTTCTTGAGATCGGTGCCGGGCGATGCTCCGATGAGAGGGTCGATTTGTGCTAGCCCAAGCCGTGATGGGGAGCCCGAGCGTAGTGGTACGACGGAGGCGCTGCATCGCCACGGGCCGTTCAATTACAACGTCCAATTTGCTCGACAAATCTTAGCGAATTGTGGAGTCTGGCCATCTGCTCCGGCCAACCGAATGAATGGCTTCGGTCATGCGTACCGCGATGCGCGAGCAATGCACACAGCTGCCCGAGTCAGCGCCTCAGTGCGCGAGCGCGCCCAGGTGCGCGGTGTCGTTGAAGGACTGCAGTGACACCGGGCCGTCGGCGTAGTACTCGATGACGCTGACCGAGGCCGGCGCCAGGAACATCTGCCGCATCGCCGAGACCGGGGCGTCCAGGGCCAGGCGCACCAGGGTCTTGATCGGTGACACGTGCGAGACCACGACCACCGTCTTGCCGGCGTGCTGGGCCAGAATCCGGTCCCGGGCCCGCCGAACCCGCCGGGTCACCGTCTCGAACGACTCGCCGGCCGGCGGCGCCACCGCGGGATCCTCCAGCCACCGCTGCAGCTCGGCAGGCCACCGCTGGCGCACCTCCTCGAAGGTGTAGCCGTCCCAGTCGCCGAAGTCGGTCTCGATCACGCCGTCCTCGACCTGCACCGGCAGCTCCAGCCGGTCGGCGATCTGCTGCGCGGTCTGCCGGGTCCGCCGCAGCGGCGATGAGATCAGCACGTCCACCGGGCCGAGCTCGGCGATCCGGCCGGCGGCCCGGCGAGCCTGTTCCACGCCCTCGTCGGTCAGCTCCAGGTCCGAGCGGCCCGCGAACTTCTTGGCCACCGAGTACTTGGTGACGCCATGGCGGACCAGCAGCAGCCGGGTCGCAGTGTCCTGCGGCGGCACCCAGGCCCCGTTGTTGTTCGCCGGCAGCCGCTCCCGCGCGCCATCGGCGAGCTTCGCAGGCTCGGTGGGCTTCGCCGGCTCGGCGCTCTGCACAGGCTTGGCACCCTTCACTTGCTCGGCACGCTCCCCTGGCTTGGCCGCCGCGTCCATCGCCTCATTGGCCAGCCGGTCGGCATGGCTGTTCTCAGCGCGCGGGATCCATTCGTAGCTGACCCGGTCGAAGCCGGCGGCCAGCTCGGCGGCCTGCCGGGCGAGCGGGCGCATCGACGGGTGCTTGACCTGCCAGCGGCCCGACATCTGCTCGATCACCAGCTTGGAGTCCAGCTGCACCCGAACCTCGCTGGCGCCCAGCTCACCGGCCGCGGTCAGCCCCGCGATCAGGCCCTGGTACTCGGCGACGTTGTTGGTGTCGACGCCGATGGCCGCCTTGCGCTCGGCCAGCGTGGCGCCGGTGTCGGCGTCCAGCACCACCGCGCCGTAACCGGCCGGCCCGGGGTTTCCTCGTGAGCCGCCGTCGGCCTGCACGACCACCCGCAGGCCGGCTGAGCCTTCGGCTGGGCTCACAGTCCCGACTCGTGGGTGCGGACCAGGATGCGCCGGCAGTTGTCACAGCGCACCACGGCCTCGGCCTTGGCTGCCCGGACCTCGCCCAGCTCCGAACCGGACAGCTCCAGCCGGCAGCCTTCACAGCGGCGTTGCCGCAGCATCGCCGCGCCGACCCCGCCGCTGGACTCACGGACCTTGTCGTAGAGGCCCAGCAGGTCAGCCGGCAGGGTGCCCGCCAGCCGGTCCCGCTCGGCGCGGCGCTTGGCGAGGGCGTCGTCGATCTCGCCGAACACCTCGTCGCGGGCTGCCTCGGCGGTGGCTCGTTCGGCGAGGATCGCCTGCAACTCCGACTGCAGCCGGCTGACCTGCGCCTCGGCTGTCTCGCGCGTCTCCATCAGCTCCAGCAGCTCGTCCTCCAGGACGCCCTGCCGGCGGGCCAGCGAGGTGACCTCGTGCTGCAGGCCGGCGATCTCCTTGGCCGGCACTCCGGAGGCGGCCATCCGCCGCTGGTCCTTGTCGGCCCGGAGCCGGACGTTGTCGACGTCGGCTTCCAGCCGGCGCTGCTCGGCGGCCAGGTCGGCAAGCGAGGTCTCAGCGTCCACCAGCTGGGACCGGACGCCGGAGGCACGCTGGTCGCAGTCGGCGATGGTGGCAAGCTCGGGCAGGTTGCGGCGCCGGTGTGCCAGCTGGGCCAGGGCGGTGTCGACCGCCTGCAGATCCAGCAGCCGGAGTTGGACGAAGGGATCAGCGATCACGTGGTGAGCTAGCCCTTTCTGGCGGATTCACGGTCAGACAGGCAGAACGGATGAGAACTCGGCCCGGATAGCAAGTGTGACAGTCAGCCTGCATGCAGGGTCCAGGGGTCGGTGACCGCGGTGGAGACGGCGACGTCGAGGCCGCCGAATCGCTGGCGCAGCAGCCCGGCGGCCACCGGCAGCCAGGGCCACTCGGTCGCCCAGTGCGCCGCGTCGACCAGTGCCAGCCGCGCGTCGGGGTCCGCGCCGGCGGCGAGGTCAGCGCGTTCGGTGACCGCCTCCACCGTGCTGTGATGCTTGAGGTCCGAGGTCAGGTACACGTCGGCGCCACGGGCCCGCGCCAGCTCGGTGTAGGACGCGCCGGAGCCGCCGCAGACCGCCACCGTGGAGACCAGCTGGTCCGGCCGCCCCGATGCCCGGACCCCCCACACGGTGCTGGGCAACCGGTCCGCGACGTAGCTCGTGAACTCCCGCAGCGTCATCGGCTCTGCCAGTTGCCCGATCCGGCCGGCGCCGGTGTCGGCGTCCAACGCCGGCTGCTCGGTCAGCGTGAACGCCACCTCTTCATACGGATGGGCCTGGCGCATCGCCGCCAGCACGGCGGCGCGTCGGGGCCTGGGCAGCACCACCGACAGCGCCTGCTCGCTCTTGCGGGTCAGCACGCCGATCTCGCCGTCGGCCGGGTCGGCGCCGGGCAGCGGCCGGTAGCTGCCCTGGCCCGACACCGTGAAGGTGCACTGGTCGTAGTCGCCGACCGCGCCGGCGCCGGCCTCGATCAGGGCGCTGATCAGCCGGTCGCAGTCGGCGGCAGGCACGTACACGGTCAGGTGGTCCAGGGCCGGGGTCGAAGCCGGCGACAACGGCGCGGTGGCGCGCAGGCCCAGGCAGTCGGCTAGCGCCTGCGACACCCCGTCGGCAGCGATGTCGGCGTTGGTGTGGGCGACGAAGTGCGCGACGCCGGCCCGGATCATCCGGTGCACCAGGGCGCCTTTGGGATCATCGGCGGGCACGCCGTGCACGCCGGTGAGCAGCAACGGGTGGTGGGTGATCAGCAACTGCGCCTCGGACTCGACCGCTTCGGCCACCGTCGCCGGGACGCAGTCGACCGCCAGCAGGACGCGCTCGATCCGGTCGCCCCGATCGCCGCAGGTCAACCCGACCGCGTCCCAGGATTCGGCGGTGGCCGGTGGGTACCAGCCGTCCAGGGCGGCGAGGACATCGGCGAGACTGGGCGCATGGGCAGGGCTCGGCACGGCTGGCAACGTTACTGCCTGCCCCGGAGGCGCGGTACGCCGTGGCTTGGATCGCTGACGCGACCCCCGCCTGCCGACGACGGCGTCCTGTTAGCCTGCTTTGACACCTATCGGGATGGGGATCGGGGGCGACATGTGGTACTGGCTGTGGTGGGTTCCCCCGGCGGCGCCAGTGGTGCTGATTCTGGGCTGGGCAGTGACCGCCGGGCGCAAGCGGGGCGGCGTCGGCCGGTCCTACAACATCGACGCCCAACGCGAGGCGACGGTCTCTCAGGTGGCCTACTCCGCCAGTGAGGCCGCCCTGCCGATGCGTGACCGCTCCTTTGAGAAGCCCCGCAATCGAACACACTATTGATTTAGCGGTGTAGCCTGGGCGGCATGTCCGCAGCGCTGCAGGCCTCACTCCTGGACCTCGCCGACGACATCTCGCTCGGCCCGCTCGGCGGCGCAGTCACCAGGCGAGCGCTGAGCGCGGGCGCCTGGGTGGACGTCCGTCCCGGCTGGTTGGCCGGCGCCGACGCGCTGTTCGACTTCCTGCTCGAGTCGGTGCCCTGGCACGCCGAGGAGCGCGAGATGTACCAGCGGATCGTGGCGGTCCCCCGGCTGCTCAGCTTCTACGACGAGGACGCGCCGTTGCCGCACCCGGTGCTGGAGGAGGCTCGTGAGCGGCTCGGCGCTCACTACGCCGACGAGCTCGGTGAGCCGTTTCGCACGGCCGGGCTGTGCCTGTACCGCGACGGCCGTGACAGCGTGGCCTGGCACGGCGACCGGATCGGGCGCAGCCGCACCGAGGACACCATGGTCGCGATCCTGTCGGTCGGCGCGCCCCGGCAACTGCTGCTGCGGCCCAGGCCAGGCACGGTCGGCAGCACCGGTGACAGCAGCGCTTCCGGCGGTGTTCTCCGGCACAACCTCGGCCACGGCGACCTGGTCGTGATGGGCGGCAGCTGCCAGCGCACCTGGGAGCACGCCGTGCCCAAGACCAGCAAGCCCGTCGGCCCGCGGATCAGCATCCAGTTCCGGCCCCGCGGGGTCCGCTGACCCCCAGCCTGGGTCCCGCAGGAGCCGGCGCCAGGCCTGGGGGCCGCGAGTCCCGACCGAGACGACCGCCGCGCTGCTACCCTGCGATGCACTGATGCCGTTTTGACCGATGGGGACGGGTATGTGGCTTTTATTTTGGATGTGTGTGGCTCTCTCACTGCCGGTGGCAGTGGCTCGCTACTGGGCGATGAGCCGCCGGCAACGGCACATCGACCGGTTGCGAGGCCATGATCCGGAGCTGGCCTCAGAGATCGAGCAGGCGGCTTACGGCAGAAGTCCAGCCACCCGGCCGCTGCCTGAGCGCTTCTTCGACAAGCCGCGGCGTCACAATCACTTCTGACGTCGCGACAGCCCACCTGCCGCCCCTGGACCGGACGGCCGATCCCCGCTCAGCCGGCTGAGTCCAGCGGACCTGATTCGCGGGTGAGGCCGGCGTAGCGCTCGTCGACCCTGGCCAGCTTGTAATAGGCGACGGCGCCGACCCACACCAGCAGGAAGACCACCACGATCAGCTGGCCGGCGGTGTTGAGGTTGATGCCGTTTACCAGGTCCCAGGGCTGCCCGGTCAGCTCCAACTTCTCCGAGAGCAGCCCCACCACCTGGATCGAGCCGATCACGAACGCCACGAAGATCGACAGCCCGGTGGTGGTGATGTTGTAGTAGATCTTGCGGATCGGGGTCACGAACGCCCAGCTGTAGGCCTTGCTCATGAACACCCCGTCGATGGTGTCCATCAGGGACATGCCGGCCGCGAACAGCAGCGGCAGCGACAGGATCGCCAGCGGGGGCAGCGAGGCGCCGCCTGCGCCCACGCCCACCGCGGCGGTGGCCGACAGGCCGAGGACGGCCACCTCGGTCGCGGTGTCGAAGCCCAGCCCGAAGAGGACGCCGACCGGGTACATCTGCCACGAGTGGTTGATGAACTTGTTGTAGCGGCCTCGGAAGATCCGGTTCATCAAACCCCGGTTGGCCAGCAGCACGTCCAACTCCTCGGGCTGGTACCGCCCGAGCTTGGCCTGGCGCCACATCTTGACGATTCCGATCAGGACGACGAGGTTCAACCCGGCGAGCAGGTAGAGGAAGGACGCCGACACCAGGGTGCCGATGATGCCACCTGTGCCGGCGAAACTGGCTTGGAACCGGCTGGCGGCCTTGGCGGCGAAGGCGACCCCGATCGAGAGCGCCAGCACGATGGTGGAGTGGCCGAGGGAGAAGAAGAACCCGACCCCGAGCGGCTGCTTGCCCTTCTGCAGCAGGTACCGGGTGGTGTCGTCGATCGCGCTGATGTGGTCGGCGTCGAAGGCATGCCGCAGGCCGAAGCCGTAGGCCAGCGCGGCGGCGCCGGCGAACACCAGATTGCCCTTGCCGTCACTGAGTGAGTGGAACTGCGGCTGGGAGTTGTAGTAGAAGAACAACCCGAAGCCGGCGACGTGCAACGCGGCGATGAAGCCGAACAGCCCCAGCAGCCGCACCACCTCGGCGCGGGTGAACCTGATCCGCTGGAAAGCGGGGACGGTGCTGGCTGGTGGCTGCGGAACCGAGGTGGCTCTGGTCATTACCGCGCTTTCACTAGCGTTCTCGCCGCGGCGGCGGCTGGAGTCGACGCTATCGCTGGCCCAGACCTTCTTGCAAGTCTGTTGCAATAACGAGGGGGCGGCCCTAGCCGACCGAGAACTCGCGCAGCGCCAGCGCCGCTCGGGGGTCGGCGCTGGACCGGCCGATCGCCACATAGCCGCCGCGCACAGCCGAGTCGTGCACCACGACCTGCGCGGTGTCGAACAGGTCCCCGCGCCGCCAGATCAACGCCTGGGGCGAGACGTCCAACCGCAGGGTGGCCCACTGACCGGCCTGCACCGGCGGCGTCTTGGCCTGGCCGAGCAGTTCCTGCGGCGCGGACGGGCCGTGCCGGTAGATCCGCAGCGTGCCGTCCGGCGACATGGTGGCGTGGTAGCCCTCGCTCAGGCTCAGGCCATCCTCGTAATAGCGGTCATCGAGATGGCAGAAGGCCAGCGACAGCACGGCCGACGGGTCGGCGGGCAACCGGTCCCAGGCGGCGGAGAACGTCAGCCGATAGTGCGAGGCCGCCGCGGCGATGGGGCTGAGCTGGCCCAGGGTGATGAACTGCCGCTTGTCCTCAGATCCCAGGGTCAGCTCGTTCAGCGCGGTCCAGGCGCCGGCCAGCGACCTGCTGTCGGGCATCTTCGGCTTCTCCCCCGACGAGATCCGCTTGCTGGCCCAGTTGTCGGAGGTGGTGGCGGCGGTGTCGGTGGCGGTGTAGCCGTAGTCGGAGGTGACCGCCCCGCTCACACCGAGCTTGAAGTAGTGCGCGGCGTCAGCGCGTCGATGGATGGGGTAGACCACCAACGGCACGCCGTGCGCCTTGGCGGCGGCGATCAGCGCGTCCGGGTAGTAGGTCACGTAGTCGCCGGTGTCGTAGGGCAGCACCAGCAGGTCGTTGCGGTCCAGCTTGCGGGCCGCCGCGGCGATGGTGGGCTCGTTCATGTCGGCCGGGCTGAGATAGGAGAACACCGGCAGGCCGGTCTTCTTGGCCTGCGGTATCCGCACGCTGGTGTGATAGGCCTTGACGATCACGGTGTCGAGCAATCCGAGCCGGGTCACCATCGCCATCATCGCCGGGTAGGCCCTGTCGTCCTTGGCTTCCAGGCAGATCACCACCTTGCCGCCGAACTCGGCCAGCACCGTCTCCAGCCGGGGGACCACGGGCAGCGGTTCGCGCGTCCAGGCCGGGCCCAGTTGCGGTTGCCGGACTCTGATCGTGGACAGCACCGAGGACGGCTGGCCGGCCACCAACCCCTTGCCGGTGGTGGTGCGGTCATAGCTCAGGTCGTGCAGGCAGATGAGCACGCCGTCGGAGGTCATGTTGACGCTGACCTCCAGGCACGGGGCGCCCAGTTCCACCGCCGCGCGGTAGCTGGGCAGGCTGTGCTCGGGATAGACGTCGCCGGCGCCGCGGTGGGCGATGTAGAACGGCTTGCCGCGGGTGGCGATCCACGATCGCGCCGTCACCGGGCCGGAGCTGGCGGTCGTCCGGGTCGCGCTCGCGCCGGCCGCGCCGGGCACCGGGCTGGTGGGATCGGCCGTCGGCGAGCAGGCGGCCAGCAGGCCGAGACCGCCGAGCGCACCCAGCATCGAACGCCGGCTCAGGTGGTGGTCGAAAGGCACCCGCCCAGGCTACCTAACGGAGCCTTTATTTGTGGGCGGGCCACCACCGCTGGCCGTGGCTCGCCGATCAGCTGAGGGTCAACGCCCCGTGAGCCAGCGTTATCCGCCGGCTCACCTGAACGGCTTCGGTCAGCCGGCGATCGTGACTGACCAGCAGCAGGGTGCCGGGATAGCTCTCCAGCGCCTGCTCCAACTGCTCGATCGCCGGCAGGTCCAGATGGTTGGTGGGCTCGTCCAGCACCAGCAGGTTCACCCCGCGCCCTTGCAGCAGCGCCAGCGCCGCCCGGGTCCGCTCCCCCGGCGACAGCGTGCCGGCCGGCCGGTCGGCGTGCGCGGCTCGCAGGCCGAACTTGGCCAGCAACGTCCGGATGTCGGCGTCGGGCCAGTCCGGCAGCAGCCGGCCGAAGGCCAGCGGCAGGGTCTCGTCCCGGCCGAGCAGTGCCCGAGCCTGGTCGATCTCACCCACCACGACGTTGGCGCCGAGGTGCTGGCGGCCTTCAGACAGTGCAAGCCGCCCCAGCAGCGCCGCTAGCAAGGTGGTCTTGCCGCTGCCGTTGGCGCCGGTGATCGCGATGCGGTCAGCCCAGTCGACCTGCAGGCTCACCGGCCCCAACCGGAACGTCCCGCGCGAGACGACCGCCTGGTCCAGAACTGCCACCACCGAGCCCGAGCGGGGCGCGGCGGCGATCTCCAGCCGCAGCTCCCACTCCTTGCGCGGCTCCTCCACCACCTCCAGCCGCTGCAGCAGGCGCTCGGTCTGGCGGGCCTTGGCAGCCTGCTTCTCGGTGCTCTCCTGCTGGAACTTGCGGCTGATCTTGTCCGGGTCCTTGCCGGCCTTGCGCCGGGCGTTGCGGGTGCCGCTCTCCAGCCAGTTGCGCTGCATCCGGGCCCGGTCATGGAGATCCTGGCGCCGTTCGGCGTTCTCCTCGAAGGCTTCGCGAGCCCTGCGCCGGGCGATCGCCCGCTCCTCGAGGTAGGACTGGTAGCCGCCGGCGTAGTGGGTGATCTGCTGCTGCGCCAGGTCGAGCTCGACGATCTCGGTGGCGGTGCGGGCCAAGAACTCCCGGTCGTGGCTGACGATCACCTGCCCGGCACGTTGGGAGCTCACGAACCGCTCCAGCAGTTCCAGGCCTGCCAGATCCAGGTCGTTGGTCGGCTCGTCCAGAGCGAAGACGTCAAAGCGCGCCAGCAACAACGAGGCCAGCGCCGCCCGGGCGGCCTGGCCGCCGGACAGCGAGGTCATCTCCGCTTGGGGGCCGGTGTCGAGGCCGAGCTGGGCCAGCACGGCGGGCACCCGGTCTTCCAGGTCCGCGCCGCCCAGCGCCAGCCAGCGGTCGAAGGCGGCCGAGTAGTCGGCCTCGGCCTGTGGGCCGTCCGCCAGCGCGGCAGCCGTCCGCTGCATCGCCTCGGTGGCCCGGCTCACCCCGGTTCGACGGCCGAGGAACGCCGCCAGCGTCTCACCGGCGCGCCGGTCGGGCTCCTGCGCCAGGTACCCGACGCTCGCCTCGGCCGGCACCCGGGTGATCGAGCCGGTCTCCGGTTGCGCCAGCCCGGCCAGCATCCGCAACAAGGTGGTCTTGCCTGCGCCGTTGGGCCCTACCAGCCCGATCACCGCGCCCGGCGCGATGACCATGTCCAGGCCGCGAAACAGCCAGCGCGAGCCATAGGCGGCGCTGGCGTCGGTGACCAGGATCGTTGCGCTCACGCCGCGACGGTAGCTGACGGCCGCGTCCGGCCAGGGCTGTCGGGCACGGCGACGCGGCCACCGCGACCGGTTGAGGGTTTGTTGCCCCTGTTGCGCCTTGTGCGAGGTTTGCTGTATTTCTATGGCAGCCCGCGCCGGCCCGCTCGGCGGCGTCGCGCTGCACAGCGCACTCCCCCGTTTCACTCACCCCCCTCTCGAAGGAGCTCCATGACTGGATCTCGCACGCCCGCAGGCGTGCTCCGTCGGCTCGCGGTGGTACTGGCCGCCGCGGCGCTGATGCTCACCGGCTTCAGCGTCACGTCGACCGCCTGGGCCTCGGCCACCGGCACCGTCAACACCGCCGGCGCGCCGCTCACCGTCCGTTCCGGCCCGCACGTGGGCAGCACCGCCGTCGGCTCGGTGGCCGACGGCGCGAGCATCACCATCGACTGCCAGACCTATGGCGACACGGTCAGCGGCACTTACGGCACCACCAACATCTGGGACCACGTTCCGGCCAAGGGCGGCTACGTCAGCGACGCCTACGTCCACACCGGCTCGGACACCTTGGTCGCGCCGCTGTGCGGCGGCACCCCCACCCAGAGCTGCTCCGGCGCCGGTTTGGGCAATCCGAGGACCTGCGGCGAAGCGGTCACCTGGGCCAAGAACCACGTGACCACCAGCTACGTCGCTGACTACGCCGGGCGCTGTGACCACGTGGTGGGCCTGGCCTACGGCTGGTCGCACAGCGGCTCGACCAGCGCGCGCTCGCACTGGCTGGCGATCCCCGGCGCCTACAAGCACGCCGGTGACAGCAACGTCCCGGCCGGCGGCCTGGCGTTCTTCTCCGGGGGATCGCAGGGTTACGGGCACGTGATGATCTCGATCGGCGGCGGCTACTTCCTGTCCACCGACATCCACGGCAGTGGCACCTTCACCCGCACCACCATCTCCGAGATCAAGAGCAGGTGGGGTCAGACCTACTCCGGCTGGGCCCAGCCCTGGTTCCAGATCAACCACTGAGCCCTCACTCGGTGAGCGGCGCTACGGCCGGACGGGCATGCCCGTCCGGCCGTTGCGTTGGGCTAGGCATCGATAGCATCGGCGGATGCGCCTTCGGAGCCCGGCCGGGCCGCCCAGCACCGGACGGCGCAGCCACGGGCTGCGCAATCCGGCGCAGGTCATCGTCCTAGCCTTTGCCGCAGCCACCGCGGTCGGCACCGCGCTGCTTTTGCTGCCGGCGGCGACGCCCGGGCCCGGGCACGCCAGCTTGATGGAGGCCTTGTTCACCGCCACCTCGGCGGTGTGCGTGACCGGGCACCTGGTCGTCAACACTGCGACCTACTGGAGCGTGTTCGGCCAGGTGGTGATCCTTGCCCTGATCCAGGTCGGCGGCTTCGGGGTCATGACGCTGGCCTCGCTGCTGGGGCTGCTGGTGTCACGGCGGCTGGGCCTGCGCAGCCGCATCACGGCGGCTGCCGAGACCCGCAGCATCGGCATCGGCGACGTCCGCAGGGTGATCGTCGGCGTCGTGCTGGCCAGCTTGCTGCTCGAGGCGCTGGCCGCCGCCGCCCTGACTACGCGGTTCTACTTCGGCTATCAGGAACCTGCCGGCCAGGCGCTGTGGCACGGGGTGTTTCACGCAGTTTCGGCGTTCAACAACGCCGGCTTCTCACTCTTCGAGGACAACCTGGTGGACTTTGCCGCCGATCCGTGGATCTGCCTGCCGATCGCCTTCGCGGTGATCGCCGGCGGCCTCGGCTTTCCGGTGCTGCTGCAGCTGCGCAGAGAGATCACCCGCCCGCGCCTGTGGACGCTCAACACCCGGCTGGTGCTGGCCACCACTGCCGCCCTGCTGGTCAGCAGCACCGCCTTCATCACCGCGATGGAGTGGAACAACGATGACACCCTGGGCAAACTGAGCCCCGGCGGCCGGCTGCTAGCCGGCTTCTTCCAGGCCGTGATCACCCGTACCGCCGGCTTCAACAGCGTCGACATCGGCGCACTCGACTCGGCGACCTGGCTGGGCATGGACGTGCTGATGTTCATCGGCGGCGGCCCGGCCGGCACCGCCGGCGGGCTGAAGGTCACCACCTTCGCGGTGCTGTACTTCATCATCTACAGCGAGCTCCGCGGCGACGGCGCGGTCAACGCCCTGGGCAAGCGACTGCCCCGCTCCACTCACCGCCAAGCGGCCACCGTGGCCCTGCTCGCGGTCGCGGTCGTGGTGACCTCGACTGTGGCGCTGCTGATCATGACCGAGTTCAGCCTCGACCGAATCCTGTTCGAGGTCATCTCCGCCTTCGCCACCGTCGGCCTGAGCACCGGCATCACCCCCGACCTGCCGGTCGCCGGCCAACTCATCCTGGTGCTGCTGATGTTCTTGGGCAGGGTCGGACCCGTCACCCTTGCCTCTGCCCTGGCACTGCGGCACACCACCAGGCTGTATGAGCTCCCCAAGGAGCAGCCCATCATCGGCTAAGGCCGCCTTAGCCCACCTTGAGTCGAGATCAGGCAGGGCGGGTCAACCGTTGAACGTGGCGACCAGCCGGTCACGCAGGCTCGGGTCGGCCAGCACCAGCACCTCGTCCCCGGCTTGCAGCAAGCTGTCACCACGGACCGGCAACAACCGGTCATCGCGCACCACGAAGCTGATCCAGGCGTCCTCGGGCAGGTCGTGCAGCTCGTCGATCCGGTGTCCGTGCGCGGGTGCGCCGGCCGTCACGGTGAAGCGGTGCACGCCCTCAGGCTCGTTTCTCAGCCGCACCCCGATGGCCCACGGTTCCGGCTCGACGACGCGCATCGGCAGCCGCAGCAGCCGCGCGACGGTCGGCACCAGGCTGCCCTGCAGCAGCACCGAGAACAGCACCACCACCACGACGATGCCGTAGAGCCGTTCAGCGTCAGGCACCTGCTCGGCCAGGATGAAACTGCCGAGCAGGATCGGCACGGCGCCCTTGAGTCCGGCGAACAGCACGAAGTTGCGCTCATTACTTCTCAGCCGCGCGGAGATCAGGCAGAGCCCTACGAAGACCGGTCGGATCACCGCGGCCAACACCGCACCGGTGACCAATCCCGGGATCAGCACGTCGGCGTGGGTCAGCTCGGCCAGGTCGACGGTCAAGCCCAGCACCACGAAGGCGACGATCTCGCCGAGGCTGGCCAGTGCCGAGTGAAACCGCTCGATCTCGCGCTTATACGGCGCCCGCTCGTCGCCAAGAAGAATACCGGCCACAAAGACCGCCAAAAAACCGGAGCCGTGGGCCAGGGTGGCAGCGCCGAACAGGATCAGCGCACAAGCGGCGGTCCGCAACGGGTACAGGCCCTCGCTCGGCAGCGGCACCGCCCGCATAAACCACAGCAGCGCCCGGCCGCCGAGGACCCCCACTGCCGCGCCGATGCCCATCTGCAGGGCGAACTCGCCAGCGATCTGCCCGAACGCGCCGGTGCTGATCCCGCCGGCCGCGATCAGGCTGGCCATCAGGGCGATGCCAACCGGGTCGTTGGCCCCGGACTCGCCCTCCAAGATGGTGCCGCTGCGCCCAGCGACCTCACGCCGGCCCAAAACCGAGAACACCACCGCCGGGTCGGTCGGCGAGATCGCGGTGGCGACCAGCAAGGCTAGGAACCAGCTGAGCCCGAAGGCGTAGTGGATGAACGCTGCGGCGACTGCGGTGGTGAGAAAAGTGCCCAGCACCCCCACTATCGCTATCGGCGCGGCGGCGGCCCGGAACTTTGGCCAGCCCAGATGCAGGCCACCGTCGAACAGGATGCAGATCAAGGCCAGGGTGACCAGCCGTTCCACCAGCAGCTCGGGGGGACGATGCAGTTCCGGAATCACTTGCACCGCTACTGCGGCGGCAACCAGCACCAGCAGCGGCGCCGGAATCCGGATCCGCTCGGTCAACCGGTTGGACAGCAGCGCCAGCAGGCCGACCGCGCCCACCAGCAGGACCAGCTGCGCGAAGGTAAAGGTGTCAGACATGACGCTCCGAGACTAGGAAGACGCGGCGGGCAGAACGAAACCACTGCCGACCAGGCTTCCCGGCGCACCGGTTCCACCCTAGCCGTGCGGCTCGGTGAAACCGCCGGTGGGCGCTGTTGGGATCGAACCAACGACCGCGCGGATGTGAACCGAGCCGTCTGCGGCTGAGCTAAGCGCCCGCACCGGGCTAAGGCCATTGACGGTTGTGAACCTCAGCCGCACCTGCCATCCTCTGGAAGGCGGCGAACCCCGGTTCGCGGCAATTGCAGAGAGTGCCTCATATGATCGAGAAACCGAACCTGCCAGGTGGGCCAGCGTGCATGTAGAGCAGTTATGGCGATTTCCTGTCAAGTCGCTACGAGGAGAGCCGCTCGAGTCGGCCGTGCTGACCGAGGACGGTGTGGTCGGTGACCGGCTCGTGCACGTCCGCCAGCACGCCCATGTGGTCACCGGCCGGACCAGGCCCCGCCTGCTCGGCCTCACCGGGTCGACCGCCGCGGACGGGACGGCCCTGATCGAGGGCGTCCCGTGGAATGACCCGGCAGCGGCACAAGCCATCCGTGAGGCGGCCGGTCCGGGCGCCGAAGCGGTCTACTACTCCGGGCACGAGCGCTTCGACGTGCTGCCGCTGCTGGTCGCCACCGACGGGGGCGTGCAGGCGTTCGGCTACAACGGGCGCCGGCTGCGGCCGAACATCGTGATCGGGGGCGTGCCGGGCCTGCAGGAGCGATCCTGGCCGGGCAAGGTGCTGCGGATCGGCGAGGTGCTCATCGGGCTGTACTCCCTCAGGTCACGCTGCATCGTGACCACCATCGACCCCGACACCGGCGAGCAGGACCTCAACGTCCTGCGCAAGATTCACTATGAGTTCGCCGGCAGGCTCGCCCTCAATTGCTGGGTCGCCCAGGGCGGGGTGATCAGGGTCGGGGACGCCGCGGAGATCATCGAGATGACCCTGCCCCAGCCCCAGCCCGATGGATGGATTATCGGGGCCCCTTACTCCGTGGCCTGACCGTAGTCACCTCGCGGCAAGTCACACGGTGACGCCGGGTGAAGCGGCGGGGGCTCACCGGCCGACCTGATCGCAGCGGGCCGTCCTGGCGTCACGCTCACTAGGCGAGGAAGGCCGAGAAGCGCTATGAGCCGGGCTCAGGCCGCGGCACTTTGTATGAGCAAGCAAGTATTAGTTTCAACGACATCGAGGGTTCGCTTATCGTCTTGTTTACAGCTGAACCGCTGAGGTCCCCGAGCCGTCGCTGACAATTCATTGACAGTTGATCATTGACACGGTATTCGACGCCGCTGGAGCTCCGCGGTGAGAGCGTCGTCGGACCCCATCTTGCAGATACTTTACGCAAACCACACGCCAGGAGGCGGGGGTGTGATGGTTCGGTACCGCCACTGCCCCGCTGGGCAGTCGGGGCCCGGTGGCAAGCAGTCATGTTCGGTGCAGACACAATTACCTGGCTCAGGCAGCGGAAAACCGCCTGGCATAACGCCGGCACAGCGCGAGCGGCCCCTTTCGCTGCTGTGGCCACCCGTGGCCGCAGGCAGGGGCCACTGACTGTCAGAAAAAGTCAAAATCGCCGGAATGAATGTTGACTAACATATAGCAATAGATGATTATTACGCCAACGTCTTGATCAGGCCATAGGCCCTGATCGAGTCATAGAGCTGCGATCACCCCCGAGCCATCTCACTCGACTCCTAGAGGGAGAAATCATGCGCGCCGTCACCGAAGCCGAACCCGGACCGAATTCGCGAACAGGGCGGAACGGCGTACGCCCTGACCTGGTTGAGGAGATCTCGTCCTGGCTGGGCCAGTCGGCCGATGAGGTCGACCGCAACGTGCCGGCGGCCGAGCGGCGCAGGATCCGTACCGCGGTCACCGCGCTGAACAATCGGGCGCAGGCCGGCGACGCCGACGCCTTCTACGCCCAGCAGTTCCTGCTGGCGCGCATCTACCAGCTCCACACGGTGATACCCGACGGCGCGACCGCGGAGGGGTCGATAGCGCTGCACGAGGTCACGCGGTTGCTGGAACAGGCGACCATCGCCGCCCAGGACGCCGACATCGAGCCGGGCCTGATCGAGTCCAGCCCGGACGAGCCCCGTCCCTACCTCTCGTGGATCAAGCGGACCGCCAAAGAGCATCCCGTGTACAAGCACCCCTACTACAAGGACTTCATCCGTAACCACGCCACGGCCGAGGATTTGCGCTCCTACATGATCCAGGAGTCCGTCGTCGACGGGCGGTTCGACGATCTGCTGGCCATGATGCAGGTCGGCACTAACGGCGCGGCCAAGATGGAGATCGCCAATAACTTCTGGGACGAGATGGGCAACGGTGACAAGCACCAGGTCCACACCCACCTGTTCAACAACATCTTCAAGGTGTTCGACGTCCAGGCAGACGAGTTCGAAGAGTCGCTGACGGCCAACGCCCTGCTGTCGGGCAATCTCGCTGTCATGCTCTGCCGCTATCGGCAGTTCTACGCCGAGGCAGTCGGCTTCATGGGAATGTTGGAGTGGCTGGTCCCCGACCGGTTCGTGCATGTCTTGCATGCCTGGGACCGGCTCGGACTGCCCCCCAGCGGTGTCATTTACCACAAGCTGCACGTGACCATCGACTCCCAGCACGCCGCCGGCTGGTTTCACAACGTCGTGCTGCCTGCCGCCAAGTCCCCCCACATGCGCCACGGAATCGCCCGAGGCACACTGTGGCGGCTGAACTCCTCGGCGCGCTACCTGGACGAGCGCATGCCTTCGGCAGCCAGCTGACCGCCTGACCCCCCGTTCCCCCGCAAGAGGAAGGGCATGAGAAATGCCGCTCAACCCGCAAGGATTCGCAGTGATCGACCTCCCGCCGGTCCCCAGCGAGGTCCTTGACAGCTACGAGAACTGCCCGGTCGACGAGTACATGGGCCACGGCACCCGGTACAAGCGGTTCGCGCAGTACCGCCTGACACCAGACGCCCAAGCCGCCAACGGCTGGTCGTTCGAGCGGCTTGAGCACCGTGACTACACGGCCTTCAAGAAGTTCAACCCGGTCGGCGGCGGGATCAAGCGGACCTACGAGCCGATCGAGGCCGACCTCACCCCGCTCATCGCGCACGGCGTCGCCGAACTGGGGCTGGACCAGAGCGAGGACTGGCAGATCAACGTCCATCAGAACCGCTCGCGGGCTGATGAGAGCACGGCGGCGCCGCTGACCCCCGAAGGGGTCCATCACGACGGGCACGAGTTCGTCATGATCGCCGTGCTGCGCAAGGTCAATGTGGCCGGCGCGCAGACCCGGCTGTGGCACGACGGCGCGCCGGCGCCCTTCTGGACCGGAACCCTGGAGGCCGGGCAGGCCGTGCTGCTGGACGACCGGGCGATCGCGCACGACGTCACCGACGTGCTCTCGGTCGACGGTCAGCCCGCGCACCGAGACATCGTGATCGTCGCCTTCTCCCGCTGGAAGGACAAGTGGTACGGCGAGGAGCATGACAAGGCCGTCCTGGAGGACGAGCCCCCGGCGACCGTTCCCCAGAATGCTGGTGCGCTCAACGGGACCGGCTGACACGTGGCGGACTTCGTCAAGTACCAGGCGTTGGGCAACGACTACCTCGTCCTCGACCCGCAGCAGGTGAAGTGGGAGCCGTCCCCGGCAGCAGCCCGGCAGCTGTGTGACCGGCACTTCGGCATCGGCGCCGACGGTGTCATGTACGGGCCCGTCAAGCCGGTCCAGGCTGGCCAGCCGGTGGAGTTGGTGACTCTGAACTCCGACGGCACCACCTGCGGTCTCAGCGCGAACGGGGTGCGGATGTTCGCCCTGCACCTTGCCGAGCACCACCTCGACGCCACCAGCTTCACGATCCGCACCCCGGCCGGGGACTCGCTGGTGGAGATCGCCGACTTCTCCGCCGGCCTGGTGCGGGTCAATCTCGGCCGGCCGTCCTTCGAGGCCGGCGCGATCCCCGTGCTCGGGCTGTCCGGACCGGCGATCGACTGGACGCTCGACCTCGACGGCGAGCAGGTGACGGCGACCTGCGTCCACAACGGCAACCCGCACACTGTGGTGTTTCTCGACGAGTTGAGCGCTGACCGGGCGCGCGAGCTCGGACCCCAGATCGCGCGGCACCCCCGGTTCCCGGATCGGACCAATGTGGAATTCGCCCGCGTGCGCGACCGCCGCCTGATCGAGGTCGAGATCTGGGAGCGGGGCGCCGGTTACACGCTGGCCTCCGGAGGCAGTGGCTGCGCTGTGGCCAGCGCGGCACACCTGGCCGGCCTGGTCGATGACGAGCTCACGGTGCAGATGCCCGGCGGGCAATTGCAGATCAGCATCGGCGCCGACCAGTGCGTCACGATGACCGGCATCGTCGAAAAGGTGGCGACCGGTGATTTCTCGGCCACCCTCGGCGAACGGATCGGAGTCTCACGAGCCTCAGCCGTGCCGGCATGACCGCGGCTGCCAACGCCATCGCTGAGGCTGGCGCGGCCGGCGAGCTGGGCTCCATGCGGCATTGGGTCTTCGAGGAGACGATCGGCAAGTTCGACATCGACCTCGGCGACAGCCACGTGCAGTGCAGCACCGTCGGGCAGTTCCAGATCTCTGCTGACCTCGAGCTCAACTACGGCTTCGATCGAGGCAGCCCCGAGCTCATCCGGTTGGTGGCACAGCGCTACGGCGGCTCACCTGAGCATGTGGTGATAACCCATGGCGCCCAGGAAGCGCTCTACCTCCTGTACTGCACGCTGTTGCGGCCCGGCGATCGGGTGATCGCGTTTCGCCCGGGATGGCAGCAGGCCTGGCAGGCGCCGCAACGCCTGGGATGCCGGGTAGAGGTCATGGACCTTGCCGAGGACTTCAGCATCGACCTCGCCGAGCTCGCCGAGGTCGACCCGAGTGGCCTGCGGCTCATCACGGTCAACAGCCCGACGAACCCGACCGGCCGGCGGATCCGCGCCGAGGAGTTCACGGCGCTGCTCGAGCTGGCCGAACGCGCTGACGCCTACCTGGTGGTGGACGAGGAGTACCTGCTGGACCTCTCGACCTCGCCGGCAGTGCTCCACGACCGCGCCATCTCGGTGTCGAGCCTGTCCAAGACCGCCGGCGTCCCCGGCCTGCGTGTCGGGTGGATGTACGGCCCACCCGAGGTGGTGTCGGCCTGCGCGGAGTACAAGCACCTGACCACGATCTCCAACTCCGTGCTGTGCGAGGCCCTCGCGGCCGACGTGCTGCGGCACTGGGACCGGTACGAGCGGCAGTACCAGCGCTTGACCGGCGCCGGGCTGGGCTTGCTGCAGGAGTTCACCGCGCGCCACTCCGACCTGCTGCGGTTGACGCCGCCGGAAGGGACCCCTTTCGCGTGGTTGCGTCTGCTGACGGGCGGCTCGTCGATGGCATTCGCCAGGCAGGTGCTGGAGACAGGCGTGCTGTTGATGCCAGCTGAGACACTGGGGACCACAGGCGGCATCAGAATCAGCTTCGCGCGCGAGCCCGCCGTCCTGGCCGAGGGCTTGGCGCGGATCGAGGGCGTTCTCACCGGCTTGACACGGCTCACAGAATAGGTCTGCTCACACATGACACTCGACACGGACCGGAACCTCTCCGACCTGGGCGACGGCCGGACCCAGGCCGAGACGGGGCTACCTCTACGACCGCTTTCCTTCGGTCAGGAACAGCTGTGGTTCATCGACCAGCTGGCGCCTGGGCAGACCACCTACAACATCCTCCAGTCCTGGCGCGTGCAGGGCCCGCTGGACATCGACATCCTGCGCCGTTGTCTGACCCTGGTCATCACCAGGCACGAGGTGCTCCGGGTGACGATCCAGACCGAGGACGGCACGCCCTATCAGGTGGTCTCCCCGCCTGCCCCGGTCGAGCTGCCGATCCTCGACCTCAGGCCGCTCCCGGAGGCCGAACGCGAGCAAGGCCTGCAGTCGGCGCTTCGTGAGCAGCTCACGGTGCCCTTCGACCTCAAGACCGGCCCGCTGTACCGATTCCAGTTGTTCCAGCTGGCAGACGAGCAGTACGTGCTGTGCCAGGGCTATCACCACATCGTCACCGACGGCTGGTCCTCGGCGATCATTAACTCCGAGATCTCGGCTACCTATCGGGCGCTGCTCGAAGGCGATGACCCGCAACTGGACGATCCCGAAGTCAGCTACCTCGACTACGCCCAGTCCCAGCGGGAGCGACTGCAGGGCGAGGCACTCGAGGAGGAACTGGCCTTCTGGCAGGAGCGGCTGGCAGGCCTGCCGGTGCTCGAGCTGCCCACCGACCGGCCGCGGCCGGTGGGCGGCGACCACCGCGGCGACTCGGTGCTCTCCCCCTTTCCCCCAGGCTTGCGTGAGGCCGCCCAGCAGTTGGCCGACGAGCACGGGGCCTCGCTGTTCATGGTGCTGGCCACCGCGTTGGCCGTGGTCCTGAGCCGGTACAGCGGCCAGGAGGACATCCCGATCGGGGTGCCGATGCTGGGCCGTCCCGAGCCCGAGCTCGAGGATGTCGTCGGCCTGTTCATCAACATGGTCGTGCTGAGGTCAGACCTGTCCGGCGACCCCTCGTTCGCGGAGCTGCTGGACCGGGTCGCTGACCTCAACCTGGACCTCTACGAGCACCAAGAAGTGCCCTTCCACCAGGTCGTGGACCGGGTGCAGCCGGTGCGTGACCCCGACCGCAACCCGCTGTTCCAGGTCGCTGCGCAACTGCTGGGGGGCGCCACGTCCGGAGAAAGCCTCTCGCTGCCAGGGGTGAGCGCGGACTACCTGCTGCTTGCCTCGGTCAGCGCCCGCTTCGACCTCGCGCTGACCTTCATCGACACGCCGGCCGGGCTCCTGACGGGGGTCGAGTACTCCACCGCGCTGTTCGACGAGTGGCGAATCAAGGCCATGCTCGGACATGTCGAGAGCGTGCTGCGCACAGCGACGGCCGACCCGGCGCTGCGGCTGTCGCAGATACCGGTCGTCACCGAAGACGAGAAGGCGGAGCTGCTGGCCGTCGGGCGGGGCGAGGTCGTCGCTTACAACGAGCTACCGCTGCATGCCGCGGTCGCGGCCGTCGCCGCCAGGACCCCCGACGCGGTGGCGCTGGTCTGCAACGGCGTGGAGCTCAGCTACGGCGAGTTCGTCCGGCAGGCCGGCCAGCTGGCCCGCTACCTGCGTTCGCTCGGCCTACGGCGCGAGCAGGTGATCGCGGTCGTCATCGACCGTGACCTCGACGCCTACGTCACCATGCTCGGCATCCTCATGGCCGGGGCCACCTTCACCATGCTGGACCCCAAGCTTCCGGCCAACCGGCTGGCCTTCATGATCGGCGACACCGCCGCGCCGATCGTGATCACCCGTTCGGATCTGGCTGACCGGCTGCCGGAGCCCACCGGCTGGCAGCGAGTGCTGATCGACGCCGATTGGCCCGCCATCGAGGCCATGCCGGCCGACGAGCCGCTCGAGGAATGGTCGACTGCCGACTCCCTGGCCTACATCCTCTACACCTCGGGCTCGACCGGGACTCCCAAGGGAGTGATGATCGCTCATCGCGCGGTGTCGCTGTTCGCCGAGGGCTACCGGCGGACCTATGACTTCGGCCCGCAGGACCGGTTGCTCCAGTTGCCCTCGCTGTCCTTCGACATGTCGCAGGGCGAACTGTGGACTGGCTTCCTGGTCGGTGCGACGGTGGTCGCGGTCGGGGCGGAGGAGGCGCTGTCACCAGAGGGCCTGATGACGCTGATGCGTGAGCAGCGAGTCAGCTACGCAGGTCTGCCGCCGGCGATTCTCTCGGTGCTGGAGGCCGAGCCCTACCCGAACCTGAAGTACGTGATGGGAGGCGCTGAGGTCCTGCCGCCGGAGCTGGTGAACAAGTGGAACCTGCCCGGCCGCACGTTCGTCAACCTCTACGGCCCGACCGAGGCCGCCATCGCCTGCACCGAGTACAAGTGCCCGCACATCGACTGGCAGACCTCGCCGCCGATCGGCCGGCCCCAGGTCAACCGCCAGGTGTATGTGGTGGACCAGCGGCAGAACCTGGTCCCCAAGGGTGTTCCCGGCGAGCTTCTGATCGGCGGTGAGGACGGCGGGCTGGCCCAGGGGTACCTGAATCAACCCGAGCTCACCGCGGAGAAGTTCATCGCCGACCCGTATCACCCCGGACGGTTGGTGTACCGCAGCGGTGACCTGGTCCGGTGGAACGAGGACCTGCAGATCGAGTTCATCGGCCGGGTCGACAACCAGGTCAAGTTGCGCGGGCTGCGCATCGAACTCGGCGAGATCGAGGGGGCGTTGCTGACCCATCCCGACGTGGGCCGCTCGGTCGTGCTGCTACGCCCGGACCCGCAGGGGGAGAATCGACTGGTCGGCTACGTCACCGCTTCGGGGCAGCGCCCGCCGGTGCCGCAGGAGCTGCGCGCGCACCTCGGCGGCCTGCTGCCGGACTACATGGTTCCGACCGCCTGGGTGGTGCTCGAGGAGTTCCCGCTGAGCGGGGGCTGGAAGATCGACCGCAAAGCACTACCGGACCCGGTGGAGCAGGAGCTGTCCGAAGACGCCTTCGTGGCGCCGGCCAACGCCACCGAGGAGACGGTGGCCCAGGTCTTCTCGGACGTGTTGTCGGTGCCGAAGGTCAGCGCGCAGGACGGCTTCTTCGCCATCGGCGGCAACTCCCTGCAGGCCATGCGGGTGGTGAGCCGGATCAACAAGGCCTTCGGGATCAAGATCAACATTCGGCTGTTGTACGGAAACGCCACGGTGAGCGCCATCTCGGCCGTGATCGAGGAGAAGGTCCAGCCGACCTCCTGACCAGCGAAGGGCTCCTGACGACGGCCCCATAGCAATGGCCTCACGCGGGTCGCGCCCCTGAACGAAGCGGGGGCGCGACAGGCCAGACCTACACGCCCACTATGTCTATGGCGAAGTGCTCGGACAACATGTCCAGCCACACCCCGGCCTCGTCCGCCGTCTCGGCTGCCCGATTCAGCCCAGCCGGCAACGCGCCGTCCAGCAGCCGGCAGACCCCGATCGCCAACGGAGCGGAGACACAACGGGCCATCGCGGCCTCGGCGTCATCACCGATCAGGTCCAGCACCCGACCGGCGCCGAACGTGGCGCCGTGCTCGGCGCGCACGTCCAACTCCACGGTGAGCACCACGCGATCCCGGTCGGTCGGGGTCATCGGGTACCGCTGGGCCAACTCGCCGGCGAGCTCGGGAACGCAGTCTGATCCGCGTGATTCCAGTTGGTCGAACACTGGTTGCCAGGCCTGGCGCCAGCCTGGCAGCCGCAGCGTGCCACGCACGAACGATTCCACTTCCCAGCCGCTCGGGATGCCGTACTGCTCGATGAACGGGACGCTGTCCCTGTTCGGGTACACCTCGAAATCCTCGCCGTTCACCGAGTGCGGCCGAACCGCATGCCAGGGCTTGGCCACCTCGGTGACCTCGCCGCCGTCGAGATAGCGAGCTGGTGAGAGCAGCGCGGTCAGCACACCCTGCGGCGCCCAGCTGAAGAGGTAGCGAAAGTCGTTGGCGACTGCCGGCACGCCACCGCAGTAGGACGTCAGTGACACCGTCGCAGGGCCGGCGCCGACCTTGGCGAGGGCCTCAGCGATCAACTGGTGAGCCAGCAGGTGGTCGATGCCCGGGTCCAACCCGGCCTCGGTCAGCACCACCAGCCCCGCCGTGCGAGCCTGCTCGGCCAGGGCCGCCAGCTGTGGCGAGGTGTAGCTCGAGCAGGCGAAATGCGCCCCGGTCTGCAGGCAGATCTCGAGCAGCTCGGCATGCCAGGCAGCCGGCAGCATCGAGACCAGCACGTCGCCCGGCGCCAGTTCGGCCGCCAGCGCCGGTAGTTGCAGAGCGCGGCTCGCAGCGACCGGAACCCCCAGCCGGTCGGCCAGCGCCGCCGCCTTCTCCTCGGTCCGGCCCCAGAGCACCAGCGGGTGGCCACGCCCGGCGAGCATGGTCAGTCCGCTGCCGCTGGACAGTCCGGTGCCTACCCAGTGGATGGTCGGACCGGAGGCAGGCGGGGTCGGCTCAGGCATCAGTCAGCTCCCTGTCGGAGTGGATAGGTGGCGGTGGAACAGGTCCAGGCAGCGCTGCCAGGCGGGCTGGGCGCCCAGCCCGGACAGCTGCCCCCGCAGGTCGCCCGAGAAGGTGATGCTTGCCTCCAGTGGCAGCAGTGACGGCAGGTTGTCGATCGCGATGACGGCCAGCTCGGTCGCCGGCACCGCAAAGACCGGCTGCTCCCAGCTCGTGGTGTCCTGATAGAGCGGAAACAGGTTGTACGGCGAGCCGACGTCACAGGTGACGTCGGCCAGCACTCGCAGCCGGTAGGGCCGGCCTGCTGAGTCGGCTGCGATGAGGTCGGCCGCGCTCAGGTACGGCCGGCCGGGCTCGGTGGTCAGCACCGTGTTCACGACGATGTCGTGCTCGAGCATCGCGGGCCGGTCCAACGTCCGGGTCTCGGCCACATCCCATCCGGTGATCGCCACTCCGGCGGCTGCCAGGGCGTCCCGGGCGCCGCTGCCGGAGCGGCCGAGCGAGCCAAGCACCAGCACCCGCAGTCCGGGCACGCTGGCGGCCGCCGTGGCCAGCTGGGTGTCCAACTGCTGCCGGGTCCCCGGCTGCAAGGGCGCTTGCAGCGCGCCGGCGTGTTGCAGCACCGCCAGGGCCGCGCCCACGTAGCCGGCCCAGTAACCGAACGCCGCCAGCCGGCGGCCGTTGTCGTCGGTGAGGTACTCCAGGTCCAGCAGCGCCCCGCCGCCGGCGGCGAACCGGTTCAGCAGCAGCCGGGCGCCCGGCTGGTCCGTGTCGGCCTGGGCG
>DASWNX010000042.1 GCA_036399055.1 Jatrophihabitans sp. | reverse complement strand
CCTCACCGGTCTCGACGAGCCGGTGCACGCCGTGTTCATCCGGGCGCCCTGGGTGGAGGCGGTGGGCGAGGAGGTCGAGGTGCTCGCCGAGGTCGAGGCCGGGCCGGCCGCGGGTAGGATCGTCGCGGTCCGTCAGGGCCCGCTGATGGCGACGTCGTTCCACCCCGAGATGGGCGGCGGCTCCCGGATCCACCGGTTGTTCGTCGACCTGGTCGCCCAGCACTCACACGTTTAGGACCTGAAGAGGAGCGCCATGTCGGGCCACTCCAAGTGGGCGACCACGAAGCACAAGAAGGCCGTCGTCGACGCCCGCCGCGGCAAGATGTTCGCCAAGCTGATCAAGAACATCGAGGTCGCCGCCAGAACCGGCGGCGGTGACCCGAACGGCAACCCCACGCTCTACGACGCCATCCAGAAGGCGCGCAAGACCTCGGTGCCCCTGGACAACATCGAGCGGGCGGTCAAGCGTGGCTCCGGCGCAGAAGCCGGCGGCGCCGATTGGCAGACCATCATGTACGAGGGGTACGGGCCCTCCGGCGTGGCGGTGCTCATCGAGTGCCTGACCGACAACCGCAACCGCGCCGCCGGCGAGGTGCGGATCGCGATGACCCGCAACGGCGGCAACATGGCCGACCCCGGCTCGGTGGCCTACCTGTTCAGCCGCAAGGGCGTGGTGATCGTGCCGAAGAAGGGCGTCACCGAGGACGACGTGCTCGCCGCCGTGCTCGAAGCCGGCGCCGAAGAGGTCAACGACCTCGGCGACGAGTTCGAGGTGATCAGCGAGGCGACGGACCTGGTGGCGGTGCGGACCGCGCTGCAGGACGCCGGCATCGACTACGACTCGGCCGACTCCTCCTTCCTGCCCAGCGTCCAGGTGCCGCTGGACGAGGACGGCGCCCGCAAGGTGTTCAAGCTGATCGACGCTCTTGAGGACTCCGACGACGTGCAGAACGTCTACGCCAATTTCGACGTCTCCGACGACGTGCTGGCGGCGGTGGGCTAGGAACGGCTCGCGGTAGCCGACCAGCCTGATCGGGCTGGGTCTCTGATCGGGCTGGGTCTCGGGCTTGCCGCGGCCGGGCGGGCAGCCCGGCTCTAGACGCCGGCCAACTCCCGGTTGCCGTCCGGGTCGGCCGGGTTCTGCTCAGCGACGTCGGCGGCCTCGATCGAGACCTGCGGCGTGATCCGGTCCAGCCACTTCGGGTAATGCCAGTTGGAGTCGCCGAGCAGGTGCATCAGCGAGGGCACCAGGACGGTCCGGACCACGAAGGCGTCCAGGAACACCGCCGAGGCCAGGCCGATGCCGAACAGCTTGATCACCCGGGCGTCGCCGAGGACGAACCCGCCGAACACGGCGATCATGATGATGGCCGCCGCGGTGATGATGCCGCCGGTCTCGCCCTGCCCGACCGTGATCGAGCGCCGGTTGTCGCGGGTGTGCAGCCACTCCTCGTGCATCCGGCTGACCAGGAACACCTGGTAGTCCATCGACAGCCCGAACAGGATCGCGAAGAACATCACCGGGACGAAGGCCTCGATCGGCCCGCCGCCGCCGATGCCGAGGGCTTCGGACAGCCAGCCCCACTGGAAGATCGCCACGATGACGCCGAAGGACGCCGCGGCGGCCAGCAGGTTCATCACCGCGGCGGTCATCGGGATCACCAGGCTGCGGAAGGCGACCATCAGCAACAGGAACGACAGCCCGATCACCGCGAGGAAGAAGATCGGCATCTTGGCCGACAGCACCTTGGCGAAGTCGACGAAGATCGCGGTGACCCCGTAGACGTAGACGCGGTTGTCGGTGCCGGCGTACAGCGGCGGAAGCACGCTGGCGCGCAGCTTCTTCACCAGGTCGGTGGTCCGGGCGTCCTGCGGCGAGGTGGTGGACTTGAAGGTGACCAGGGCGATCTCACGGCCGACCGGCAGGGCGCGCACGCTCTCGGGCGCGACGTCGGCGACGCCGGCCAGGGTCTGGCTGACCCTGCCCAGGAAGGCCGCGTCGGCGGCCTGCGGGCCGCTGATCACCAGTTGCAGCCCGGAGTTGTAACCGGGGCCGAAGCCCTGAGCGATCAGGTCGTAGCCGGCGCGGGTGGTCGACCCCTTCGGGTCGTTTCCCTGGTCTGAGGAGCCCAACCGGATCGAGAAGAACGGAATGGCCAGGATGGCCAGCAGCACCACGGCCACCGCGCCCAGCCCCAGCTTGCGGCGCTCGACCAGGTGCGACCAGCGGTACCAGAAGTCCCGGTGCTCGCTCAGGTCGAAGTCGCCGGCCCGGACGTCCCTGCGCTGGCCGCGAGGCAGCACCTTGAGCCCGAGGAAGCTGAGCAGCGCGGGCAGCAGGGTCAGCGAGGCGACCATCGTCAACGCGACGCCGATCGCGGTGCCCAGTGACACCCCGTACAGGAAGCTGACGCCCAGTGCCCACAAGCCCATCAGGGCTATGCACACCGTCGTCCCGGCGAACAGCACCGCCCGTCCCGAGGTGTTGAGCGCGACCACGATCGAGTCCTCGACGCTCATGCCACGCATCAGGTTGCGCCGGTGCCGGGTGACGATGAACAGCGCGTAGTCGACGCCGACGCCGAGGATCATCAGCAGGGCCAACTGATTGGCGAAACTCGCCACCGACATCACATGCGAGAGCAGCCCGATCAGAGCCAGCCCGCTGCCCATCGCGGCGATCGCGCTGACCAGCGGCAGCAGGGTGGCTCCGATGGTGCGAAAGACCAGCAGCAGGATCATCAGGGCGGCCACTAAGCCGATCACCTCGGGCGGGACGCCGCTGGTCTCGGCCGCCAGCGCCTGAAAGGCGTTGCCGGTGAACTCGACCTGCAGGTCGGCCGAGCCCAGCGGCTCCAGGGCCTCGCGCACGCCGCTGATCTGAGCGACCGTGGGCTGCTGCTCGGCCCAGTTCAGGTCCACCAGCCCGATGCTGCGGTCCTTGCTGAGCTGGGCTGCCGCGACGGCCGAGTCGGTCGCGCCCGGGCTGGCCGACGGGCCGCAGGAGACGATTCCGTAGGGCGAGACCGCTGACGCTATGCCGAAGCCGCCGTCGCACAATTCGCGCAACGCCGGCCGCACCCGCTCGGCGTAGTCGGCGACGGCGCCGGACCGGGCGTGCAGCACCATGACGCCGGTGGCGCCGTTCTGGCTGTCCAGGCCGGCCTCGGACAGCAGTCGCGAGACCGTCTGGGTCTCGGTGCCGGGAAGCTTGAAGTCGTCGCGGTAGTCCGAGCCGCCGAGACCGGCCAGCAGGGCCTGGGTCGCGACGATGAACAGGATCCATCCCGCCACCACGAACCAGCGCCGGCGTACGGCGAACCGGGCGAGTGCTTGCATCATGTGCCCCCCGACGTGCTCACACCGTGTCCGGCGACAGCTTGCCGGCGGATGTGACGATGACGTGTCGACCCTCAGCACGCCGCGTTCCACGCTCCGCAGTCGCTGCCAGGATTCGCCCCGCGCCGGCCACACTACCTATCCCGATCACGCTATCCCGATCACGGCCCCCGCCGGCCTGGCTCAGGCGCTCTCCCAGAACCTCAGCAATCGCATGCCGAACTGGGCCCCCCAGCTGGGCATTCCCGAGAGCTCGAACAGCCAGTAGATGGCATCGAAGAAGACCCGGTTCATCGACGGGATCATGATCAGCGCGAACAGCGCCAGCATGCCGAACGGCTTGAACTGCTCGGCGGCGTGCTGGAACTTCGGGTCCAGGTAGGGCTCGATCGCGGCGTAGCCGTCCAGTCCCGGAATCGGCAGCAGGTTCAGCACCGAGGCCATCACCTGCAGCAGCGCCAGCGCGGCCACCGCGAACCAGAAGACGCCGTGCCCGTGGAACAGGTCCCCCTGCTGCAGCAACACCAGCAGGCCGACCGCGAAGGCCACGTTGATCGCCGGGCCGGACAGCGACACCAGCGCCCGCTGGGCCCTGCTGCGGAACCGGTGCGGGTGCAGGTAGACCGCGCCGCCGGGCAGGCCGATGCCACCGAGGGCGATGAACACCACCGGCAGCAGGATCGACAGCACCGGGTGGCTGTACTTCAAGGGATTCAGGGTCAGGTACCCGCGCTCCTGGACCTCGTGGTCGCCGAAGCGCCAGGCCAGGTAGGCGTGCGCGAACTCGTGCAGGCAGACGGTGACCACCCAGCCGGCCACGACGAACACGAAGATCCCGAGGCGTTCGGTCCGGGTGGGGCCGGCGGGATCGGTGGCCTGCCACGCCAGGTAGCCCCCGGCCGCGGCCAGCGCCAGCACCGCGAGAAAGATCGGGCTGGGCCGGATGCCGGCTCGGGGCGTTCGGCGAAACGGCAGGGTCATGCTGGGGGAGTCTAGGCAGCTCACCTGGGCGCAGCGCCCCTGCCGCGTGTCTGAGGCGGCTGCCCCCGCCCCGCCGGTAAGGTGTCGAACGCCCGTTCGATTGAGTGGTGGAACGAGACGATTCTGGGGTGGGGCCTTCTCATGCGGGTGCTGGGCGTGGACCCTGGCCTTACCAGGTGTGGCATCGGGGTGGTGCAGGGCAGCGCCGGCCGGACGCTGAGCCTGGTGCACGTCGAGGTCCACCGGACCCCGGCCGAGGACCCGTTGGCGCTGCGGTTGCTGAGCCTGGCCGACGCGCTGGCCGCCGCGGTGGCCGCATACCGTCCCGATGTGGTGGTGGTGGAGCGAGTGTTCGCCCAACAGAACGTCCGGACGGTGACCGGCACCGCGCAGGCGGCCGGTCTGGCGATGGTGGCCGCGGCCCGGCACGGCATCGCCGTGCACCTGCACACCCCGTCCGAGGTGAAGGCCGCGATCACCGGCTCGGGCGTCGCGGACAAGGCCCAGGTCACCGCGATGGTCACCCGGATCCTCAAGCTGGATGTCGCGCCCACGCCGGCCGACGCCGCCGACGCCCTGGCGCTGGCGATCTGCCACATCTGGCGCGGCGCCGCCCAGGCCCGCCTGGATGACGCGCTGGCGCAGGCCAGGGCAGGCGCTCGGGGACCGGCCCGCGTCAGGCGGGCCGGCCAGACAGCAGTGGGTCAGCCAGCGGTGGGGACGCCGCCGATAGGAGTGCGCCGATGATCGCCAGCGTGCACGGCCGGGTGGCCGCCCTGGGGCCGGACGGGGCCGTCGTCGAGGTGGGCGGCGTCGGCCTGGCCGTCTCGTGCTCGCCGGGCACGCTGGCCAGGTTGCGAGTGGGCGAGACCGCCAGGCTCGCGACCAGCCTGGTGGTGCGTGAGGACTCGCTGACCCTGTACGGCTTCGCCGACGACGACGAGCGCGGCCTGTTCGAGCTGTTGCAGACGGCCAACGGGGTCGGTCCCAAGCTCGCCCAGACGATCCTCGGGGTCCACCCGCCGCGCGAGGTCCGCCGGGCGATCGCCACCAGCGACTTCGCCACGCTGGTCAAGGTCCCCGGCATCGGGCGCAAGGGCGCGGAGAAGATCGTCATCGAGCTGCGGGACCGGATCGGCTCGATCAACGGCTCGGACGGCGGCGCCGAGCTGGCCGGCGTCACCGCGATCGCGCCGTGGAAGGACCAGGTGCTGCATGCCCTGGCCGGCCTGGGCTTCACCGGCAAGGAGGCCGCCGAAGCGATCGAGGAGGTGGCCGCCGAGTCCGCTGACAACCCCGAGGTGGCGGTCATCCTGCGCCGTGCCATCCAGCTGCTGGGCCGGACCCGATGAGCGCTCGCGCCACGAGCGGTGCCGGCCGATGACCGAGGACCGCGACGTCGTCTCACCGTTTCCCGACGTCGACGAGACCGAGGTCGAGGCCAGCCTGCGGCCCAGGCAGCTGACCGAGTTCGTCGGCCAGCCGAAGGTCCGCGAGCAGCTGCAGGTGGTGCTGGAGAGCGCGCTGCGCCGCAACCGCCCGCCCGATCACGTGCTGCTGTCCGGCCCGCCCGGCCTGGGCAAGACCAGCCTGGCCATGATCATCGCCGCTGAGCTGGGCGCGCCGTTCCGGCTGACCTCCGGCCCGGCGATCGAGCGAGCCGGTGACCTGGCCGCGCTGCTGACCAGCCTGGGCGAGGGCGAGGTGCTGTTCATTGACGAGATCCACCGGATCGCGCGCCCGGCCGAAGAACTGCTCTACATGGCGATGGAGGACTTCCGGGTCGACGTGATGGTCGGCAAGGGCCCCGGCGCGACCGCCATTCCGCTGGAGCTGGCGCCCTTCACCCTGGTCGGCGCCACCACCCGCGCCGGCCTGCTGACCGGCCCGCTGCGGGACCGGTTCGGCTTCACCGGTCACATGGACTTCTACGAGGCGTTGGAGTTGGAGCAGGTGCTGAGCAGGTCCGCCCGGCTGCTCGACGTCCGGCTCACACCAGAGGGCGGGGCCGAGATCGCCAGCCGGTCCCGGGGCACCCCCCGGATCGCCAACCGGCTCCTGCGCCGGGTGCGCGACTTCGCCGAGGTGCGCGCCGACGGGCTGATCACCGCCGAGGTGGCCCACGCGGCGCTGAGGGTCTACGACGTCGACGAGATGGGCCTGGACCGGCTGGACAAGGCTGTGCTGAACGCGCTGGTCCGCCGCTTCGGTGGGGGCCCGGTCGGCGTGAGCACCCTGGCGGTCGCGGTCGGTGAGGAGATCGAGACGGTCCAGGAGGTCGCCGAGCCGTTTCTGGTGCGAGCCGGGCTGCTGGCCCGCACGCCCCGGGGCCGGGTCGCCACGGCGCAAGCCTGGCGCCACCTCGGCCTGCGGCCACCGACCGCTGCCTCTGCGACACTTTTCGACGACCTGTGACGTTGGAGTGGGCAGACCCTGTCCGAATGCTGTCCGAGTTCACCGTTCAGTCCGCCGTCCAGGCAGTCAAGACCGCCTGCTGGCCGGCTCCACCTAGTTGGGATTTCGCACAGTGACCGAGATCTTTCCCCTGCTCCTGCTGGTTCTTCTGTTCCTGGCGATGATGATGTTCTCCCGCCGCAACAAGCGGCGGCTCGCGGCGGCGGACAACCTCCGCCGGGAACGGATCACCGCCGGGACCGACGTGATGACCACCTCCGGCCTGTACGGGACGGTTGTCTCAGTCAACCCCGACGGCACCGTGCTGCTGTCCGTCGCGCCCGGGGTCGAGGTGCGCTGGCAGATCGCGGCGCTGCGCGAGGTCAGCGAGCTTCCCGAGCAGTACCGCGAGCCGATCGTCGGGGCCGAGGAGCAGCAGCGCGGGTCCTCAGACGCCAGCGCCACGGCGCGGCCGTCGTTGAAGAAGGAGCCGCGGCGCACGCCCGGCGCAGACGGCGCAAGCCCGAGTTAGTCCGATATGCCGGTCGCGGTGAGCAATCGGCAAGACGATCGGTCATACTATCGGCCGAGTCCGGAACCGGGGAGAATACCGGTGATCGGCTGAGGCGCCTGCACCCGTGAGGGGGCTCGGCAGGCGTGTGGTTACGAATGAGGAGATCAATTTCCGTGGCACCATCGGCCGGAACGCTGCGCGTCGGGCGTTATTTCGCAGTGCTCCTGGGTTTGTTCGTCGTCCTTTACGGCGTCGTCTTCCTGCCCAACCAGCCCCGCACGCCCAAGCTGGGGCTCGACCTGGAGGGCGGCGCGCAGGTCATCCTGAAGGCGCAGACCACCAACGGCAAACCCCCGACCAAGGCGTCGATGGACCAGGCGCGCCAGATCATCTCCAACCGCGTCAACGGGTTGGGCGTCTCGTCAGCCGAGGTGGTCACCCAGGGCAGCGACCGCATCGTGGTCTCGGTGCCCGGCGCCGGCGCCAATGACATCAAAGACGTCGGCGGCACCGCCTTGCTGCAGATGCGCCCGCTGTTGATGGAGCCGGTTCCGGCCGCCCCCGCGACCCCGCCGTCGGGCTCCGGCTCGGCCACCCCGTCGGCGTCGGCCTCCGGCAGCGCCGCCCCGAGCGGCAGCGCCAAGCCCAGCACCACCGCCAAGCCCAGCACCACCGCCAAGCCGGCCGGATCAGGCTCGGCCTCCACCTCGCCCTCGCCGCGCGGCCGGATCGTGCCGCGCGCCGCCGCCACCACCTCACCGGCGCCCTCGGCCACCGCGTCGGCGCCCTCGGCCACCCCGTCCTCCCAGGCGTCGCCGAGCGGATCGGCCGCGCCGTCGCCGTCCGGGTCCGGCGCCGCCCCGGCAGACCCGACCGCGCCGGTCGACCAGTGGAAGCAGCTCGGCTTCACCCCGCCGGTCACCCCGCAGGCCCTCGCCGCGCTGCCTGCCGACAAGCAGGCCAAGCTCAGGGCCGCCATCGACGCTTGGCCCTGCAACGACACCACCAAGCCGTTGGACGTGCCGGCCAAGCCGGTGATCACCTGCGACGAGGCCAACCAGACCAAGTACCTGCTCGGCCCGGTGATCGTGGCCGGCACCGAGGTCAAGACCGCGGCCGCCCAGGCCCCGGGCACCACCCAGGGCCAGCTGAGCTGGACGGTCAGCCTGGACCTCAAGCCCAAGGGCCAGGCGGCCTGGGCTGCCTACACCGCCAAGCACAACGTGACGGTCAGCCCCAACGACATCGGCAACCAGGTCGCCGACACCCTCGACACCAAGGTGATCGTCGCCTCCACCATCCAGAGCACCATCGCCGGCACCACCGAGATCAGCGGCAACTTCGATGAGACCTCGGCGACCAACCTGGCCAACTCGCTGAAGTACGGCGCGCTGCCGCTGAACTTCGTCCAGCAGTCCGCCACCTCGATCTCGCCGACGCTGGGCACCGACCAGATGAAGGCCGGCCTGCTCGCGGGCGGGATCGGGCTGTTCCTGGTGGTGATCTACTCGCTGCTCTACTACCGGGCGCTGGGACTGGTCACGATCGTCTCGCTGGCGGTCTCGGGCGGCCTGACCTACGCGATGCTGGTGATCCTGGGCGAGCAGATCGGGTTCACGCTCACCCTGGCCGGCATCGCCGGCTTCATCGTGGCGGTCGGCATCACCGCCGACTCGTTCGTGGTCTTCTTCGAACGAATAAAGGACGAGGTGCACGAAGGCAGGACCGCCCGGACCGCGATTCCGCGGGCGTGGGACCGATCCCGGCGCACCATCCTGTCGGCCGACACGGTCTCCTTCCTGGCCGCCGCGACGCTCTACTACTTCGCGGCCGGTGAGGTGAAGGGCTTCGCGTTCACCCTCGGCCTGTCCACGGTGATCGACTTGATCGTGGTGTTCCTCTTCACCCATCCGCTGGTGTCGCTGTTCTCCCGTAGCTCGGCGTTCGGCTCGGCCAAGTTCACCGGCCTGGACCAGGCGCGCTCCGGCGGCATCGCGACCCGCAACCTTCCCGAGCCGCAGCTGGCCATGGCCGGAGCGGGCGCCGCTCCGGTGACCCTGACCAAGGGCGGCGGTCGTCGCGCGGCCGAGCCGGCGCGCACCGCCACCGCGATGGAGACCGAGGACCGACCGCCGGCCGTGCCCGCCACCCAAGCCGGGCCGAGCCGGTCCCAGGCGCCGGCCGGAGGCGTCAAGCCGGCCACCGGCGCCACCGGCGCCACCACGGCCACCGGCGCCACCGCGGCCGAGCGCGCCGCGGCTCGACGAGGCCTGCAACGACAAGCCGACAACCAGAGTGGGCGGGACGACAGCTGATGAGCATCCTCACTCGGCTTTACCGGGGCGAGACCAACTTCAACTTCATCGGCACCCGCAAGCGCTGGTACTTCGCCTCGCTGGTGTTGCTGATCATCTGCGTGCTGAGCATGGCCGTCCGCGGCTTCAACGTCGGGATCGACTTCAAGGGCGGCACGCAGTTCCAGATCAAGGCCTCCAACACCTCGCTCACGACCCAGCAGGTCGAGCGCGCGCTTGAGGAGACCGGCCACCCGTCCGAGAGCGCGGCCCAGGAAGTGGGCTCCGGCGCGACCCGGCAGATCGTGATCAAGACCGCCGAGCTGAGCCTGGCCGAGCAGTCAGAGACCCAGCGGGAGCTGGCCAGGACGCTCGGAGTCGACCCGAAGAACGGGATCTCGGTGGACTCGGTGTCCTCCAGCTGGGGAAGCGAGATCACCAAGAAGGCCATCCAGGGGCTGCTGGTCTTCCTGGTGGTGGTGTTCGCCTACATAGCGTTGCGCTTTGAGGTGAGGATGGCGATGGGGGCGATGGTCGCCCTGTTGCACGACCTGGTGGTGGCAGCGGGCATCTACTCCCTCGTCGGCTTCGAGCTGACCCCGTCCACCATCGTCGGTCTGCTGACCATCCTCGGATTCTCGCTGTATGACACCGTGGTCGTGTTCGACAAGGTCGCCGAGAACACCCGGGACCTGCTGTCGACCGGGCGCGAGACCTACGCCACGGCCGCCAACCGCGCGGTGAACCAGACCTTGATGCGCTCGGTCAACACCTCGGTGATCTCACTGCTGCCGGTGGGCGGGCTGCTGTTCGTCGGCGCCGGCATGCTCGGGGTCGGCACCATCAAGGACCTCGCGCTGATCCTGTTCATCGGGCTGACGGTCGGGATGTACTCCTCGCTGTTCCTGGCCACGCCGGTGGTGGTCGACCTCGTGGAGCGGGACCCGCAGCACCGGGCCCTGGCCAAGCGGGTCCAGGCCAAGCGGGCTTCGGCCCGGGTGGCTGCTGAGGAGCCGGCTGTGGTCGGCGCCGCCGCTCCGGCGATTCGGCGGGGCGCCCCCGCGCCGGCCCCCCGACCCGGCGCCCGCCCGGCGACCCGGCCCGCTCGCAAGCGTCCGTGACCTCACCGGCCGGCGCCCGACCGGCGATCAGCGAGATCATCGCCAGTCGGTTGAGGGACGTGCAGGACTTTCCCCAACCAGGCGTGCTGTTCAAGGACATCATGCCGTTACTGGCCGACGCGGCCGCGTTCGGCGCGTGCATAGACGAGTTCGCCGAGCTGCCCGCGGCCTACGAGTCCGACCTGATCGCCGGTGTCGAGGCCCGGGGCTTCGTGGTGGCGGCCGCGCTGGCTCGCGCGGTGGACGCCGGCGTGGTCCCGATCCGCAAGGCAGGCAAGCTGCCGCCGCCGACGGTCAGCGCCCGCTATGAGCTTGAGTACGGCAGCGCCGAGATCGAGGTGCCGGTGGGGCTGCTGGAGGGCAAGCGGGTGTACGTGGTGGACGACGTGCTGGCCACCGGCGGCACCCTGGCGGCTTCCTTGGAGCTGCTGTCCCGGGCCGGCGCGACCGTGACCGGCATCGGGGTGCTCATCGAGTTGGAGTTCCTGGCCGGCCGGGCCAGGCTCGCCGGGCACGAGCTGACCGCCCTGCTGCGGCTCTGATGAACCCACCGGACCGGATCGGCAATCGGCGCCGGTCGGGCCTAGACTGGACCCGGTAACGATTTCGGCTCAGCCATGGAGGTTTCCCTGACCACCGAGGCAGACCCAGGGGCCACCGGTGACTCGGCGGCGGCTGCCATCGCGCCCTCGAACCCATCGGCCGCCGGCACCCCACTCTCCGGCAGCGGGCTCGCTCAGCGCCCGATCGCGCCAAGCGCGAGCCCGAGCGCGGCGAATCCGCCGGCGCAGCCGCCCGCCACGGCGTCCGGCGCGGTGAGGACGCGCGCCACCCACCGGGCCGGCGCAGCGGTCATCAGCAGGGACGGCGCAGGCAGGACAGCACCGCCGGCGGCCGGACAGTCGACGCCCGCGCAGTCGACGCCAGCACCGCCGGCGGCCGGACAGTCGACGCCCGCGCAGTCGACGCCGGCGCAGTCCGCAGCGCCGTCAGCGGCGCCGGCCACTGCGCGAGCCGCCGCACCGGTGGTGGGCTCGCCTCGACATGCCGGCCCACCGGGCGCCGGCGCCCCGGCGCACCCGGCCGCGCCCACGCCGGCCGCACCCCCTTCCGGCGCCCCGGCGGCCACCGGGTGGGCAGCGCATCCCATGGTCACCGAACCCGTCGCCGCGTCGCCGACCGAGGTGGCCAACGGCGCCCACCGCCGCCGGGTGCGGGACCGGATCGCGCGCCGGCTGGTCACCACCCCCCGCCAGAGCGCGGTCAAGCCGGTGCTGGAGCCGTTGCTGGCGGTGCACCGGGCCGCGCACCCCAAGGTCGACGCCCGGCTGCTGCAGCGTGGTTACGACCTGGCCGAGGAATGCCACCGCGGCCAGCTGCGCAAGTCCGGCGACGCCTACATCACCCATCCGCTAGCGGTGGCCACCATCCTGGCCGAGCTGGGCATGGACACCACCACCTTGGTGGCGGCTTTGCTGCACGACACCGTCGAGGACACCGGGATGACGATCCCGGCGCTGACCGTCGAGTTCGGCGCCGAGATCGCGCACCTGGTCGAGGGCGTCACCAAGCTCGACAAGGTCAAGTACGGCGATGCGGCCGAGGCCGAGACGATCCGCAAGATGATCGTGGCGATGGCCCGCGATCCCCGGGTGCTGGTGATCAAGCTGGCCGACCGGTTGCACAACATGCGCACGCTGCGGTTCCTGCCGCCGGCCAAGCAGGAGCGCAAGGCCCGCGAGACGCTGGAAGTGCTCGCTCCGCTGGCGCACCGCCTCGGCATGAACACCGTCAAGTGGGAACTGGAAGACCTGGCGTTCGCCACCCTCTACCCCAAGCGCTACGACGAGATCGTCCGGCTGGTCGCCGACCGGGCGCCGCAGCGCGACGTCTACCTCAACGACGTCATCGAGCGGGTCAACCGCGACCTCAAAGCAGGCGGCATCAAGGCCACCGTCTACGGCCGTCCCAAGCACTACTACTCGATCTATCAGAAGATGATCGTGCGTGGCCGGGAGTTCACCGACATATACGACCTGGTCGGCATCCGGGTCCTGGTGGAGTCCGAACGCGACTGCTACGGCGCCCTCGGGGTGATCCACGCCAACTGGCAGCCGGTGCCGGGCCGGTTCAAGGACTTCATCGCGATGCCGAAGTTCAACATGTACCAGTCGCTGCACACCACCGTGATCGGCCCCGGCGGCAAGCCGGTCGAGCTGCAGATCCGCACCCACGCCATGCACCGGACGGCCGAGTTCGGGATCGCGGCGCACTGGAAGTACAAGGAGGTCGGCGTCGCCACCGCCACTCCGGCCTCCGTGAGCGATGAGATGGTCTGGCTGCGTCAACTGCTGGACTGGCAGCGTGAGGCCCAGGAGCCCGGCGAGTTCCTGGACACCCTGCGCTTTGACCTCGGCACCGGCGAGGTCTACGTCTTCACGCCCAAGGGTGACGTGTTCGGCCTGCCGGCCGGCTCCACGCCGGTCGACTTCGCCTACGCGGTGCACACCGACGTCGGGCACCGTTGCATCGGCGCCCGGGTGAACGGCAAGCTGGTGGCGCTGGAGACCAAGCTCGACCACGGCGAGACCGTCGAGATCTTCACCTCCAAGTCCGAGACCGCGGGGCCCTCGCGTGACTGGCTGGCCTTCGTCGCCTCGCCCCGGGCCAAGACCAAGATCCGGCAGTGGTTTGCCAAGGAGCGCCGCGAGGACGCGGTGGAGGCCGGCAAGACCGCGCTGACCCGCGCGATGCGCAAGTCCTCGTTGCCGATGCAGCGCTTGCTCGGCGGTGACCAGTTGGTCACCATCGCCCGCGACATGCACCTGGCCGACGTGACCGCGCTCTACGTGACGATCGGCGAGGGCCATGTCTCGGCCCAGTCGATCGTGCAGAAGCTGGTCGCCTCGCTCGGCGGGGTCGAAGGCGCCACTGAGGACCTGGCCGAGACCGCCATCCCGATGCAGACCGCCACCAAGACGACCACGCCGCGGCGCTCCGGCGGTGACGCCGGTGTGATGGTGTCGGGGATGACCGACGTCTGGGTGAAGCTGGCCCGCTGCTGCACCCCGGTGCCCGGCGATGAGATCCTCGGATTCATCACCCGTGGCGGCGGCGTGTCGGTGCACCGGCGCAGCTGCACCAACGCCGGGTCACTGGAGGAGCAGCGGGACCGGCTGGTCGAGGTCGAGTGGGCGCCCTCGGCGGACTCGGTCTTCGTCGTCTCGATCCAGATCGAGGCCCTGGACCGGCACCGGTTGCTCTCCGACGTCTCCCGGGTGCTGTCCGACGAGCGGGTGAACATCCTGTCCGCCTCGGTGACCACCAACCGGGACCGGGTGGCGGTGTGCCGGTTCACCTTCGAGCTGGCCGAGGCCAAGCACCTGGACAACCTGCTGCGCACGGTGCGCGGCGTCGAGGGCGTCTACGACGTCTACCGGGTGCACGCGGCCAACTGAGAACGCGACGGCGAGGATGAGTCCTCGCGGGGGCTGAATGTCTCAGCAGCGTGGCCGGCATGTGCCGGGACACATCGGTCGGCTGACCGAGGAAAGTGCGGTATCTCGGTCAAGCGGGCCGACGCTGCGGCCGGACAACCTGGTGGCCCAGCGGTCTTGGACGCACGTGGTCAAGACCGCTGGGCCAGCGTGACTGGTCCAAGAGAAAGTCAGCGCACGTCGACGTCGTCGATTTCGAGGGTGGGGTTGTAGGGGTCCGGGTAGAACTGGATGCGCAACAGGTGGTGGCTGGTGGTGGCCGTCACGCAGGTTTGCACCTGCCGCCAGTCGGCGCCGTTACCCAGGCTGTTGAATTTGACGTTGCCGTTCTCGGTGGAATCGCCACCTAGCAACCAGAGCACGAACGTTCCGCTCGCCCCGGTCTCGGGGTATTGGGTGCGCACCCAGGCCGAGCCGCAGTACACATCGCCGGCCACCGTCGACACCGGCAGGTCCTGATAGATGCCGCCGCCGTCCTGGGCGGCGTTGGTCGCGGCATAGTACTGCCCGCTGCGGGCCGACTCGCCCCAGACCTGACCGGATTGGTAAGCGAGATAGTTGGTGCCCGTGCCCGGCATCATCGTCCACGGACTCGGACCATCCTCGAACCCGCCATTGACCGCCACGTTGGCGCTGCAGGTGGGGTCTGCGGTTTGGGCTGGGACGCTGACGGCGTCCCAGGCCGCCTTGACCTTGTTGAAGTTGGCGCAGCTGCCGGGGGAGAGGTTCATGGCGGCGTTGAGGGTGGCGGTGCGGTACTGGAGGTAGGTCATGTTGGTGGTCTTAGCCAGCATGGCGTGGTAGAAGATCTTGCCGGCGGTCTGGATGCCGATGCCGACCAAGCCGGTGGAGCCGTTGCAGGTGGTGCTGGTCGGCTGGCCGTTGGCGGGGTTGGTGCCTTCGGCGAGCAGGTAGAACCAGTGGTTGCCCGGGCCGGCGGCGGCGTGGGTCGCGGTGGTGGGGATGGAGCTGGAGTAGCAGTTCGGGTGGCCGGCCAGTGACGGGTTGTACATGTTGCGGATCGGGCCGTTGCCGACCAGGTTGACCTCTTCGCCGATGGTGTAGTCCGGCGGGTCGTAGGCGGCGGACTGGTTGGCGTAGAACTCGGTCATCGTGCCGAGGACGTCACCGGTGAACTCCTTGACCTGACTGGAGCCCATGCCGCCGGGGGTGAAGTCGTCGAGGGCGTGGCCGAACTCATGGCCGACTATGTCGAGTGAGGACACCCATTCGCCGGAGGGGTTGCGGCCTATCTCAACCCTGGTGCCGTGGTAGTAGTAGGCGTTGTTCTCGTTGAGGCCCACGTAGATCGGCAGGCCGGCGCCGGAGCCGTCGATGCCGTTACGGCCAAGCCAGGACGACAGCATGCTCCACTGTTTTTGCACGCTGTACAAGGCGTCCACGCAACCGGTCTCGATGCGGGTGCCGACGCCGTTGCCCCACACGTCATCGCTGCCCGAGAGCACCGCTCCGCCGGAAAAGTTGCGGCAAGAGATGCCCGAGCGGATCGGGTCGGTCATCGTCCAGGTGGTACTGGTCGGGTGGCTGGTGTCGATCGTCAGCGGGCTCGGGCCGTTCCACTTGCCGGTGCCGGTTCCCTCATGCACCTCGTCATAGGAGTGCACCAGCGCGCCGGTGTGGGCATCGGTGAACGCATGCAGCTTGCTGGCCGTGTTGCCCGAGTGGCTGGAGACCACGGTCTCATAGGCCAGCCGCGGCGTTCCCAGGGCAAAGACCACCTTGCGGGTGCCGGCGACCTTATCGAGGTTCTTGTACTTGGCGTGAGCCCGGGCGGCGGCCGCGGCCTGGGCGGCGGTGTGGGTGGTGACGGTGCTTACGTTGATGACCTTGGCCTGGGCCACCGACGTCGACAGCACCTGACCGGTGGCGTCGGTGACCACCACGAAGTCGCCGCCGACTACCGGCAGCCCCTTATAGGTGCGGTCATAGGGCACGTACTGCAAGCCCTCGCGGGTAGAGATCACCGAATGCTGGATGAAAGCGTCGTTGCTGCTGGCGTGCAGGGCGGCCGCCCGCGAGGCGACCAGGCTGGCCGCCGATTGCGCGGCCAGCACGCTCGGTGACGCCTTGGGACTCGGCGCCGCAGTAGCCGGACCAGTGGTGAGCGCGATTCCGGTGACGGCCGACGCCGCCATACCGAGCGCAGCGGCCAAGGTCGCGGTGCGACGACGAGCAAAAGCGGGACTCAGCATGTAAGCCTCCATTTACATTTATGGGAAGAGTCGCTGCACCATAAGATAAATTTCGCCCGAATACTAGAAATATGTCCGTTTCGTCCTGGCACCGGTTCAGGGATGAGACGGTTTGCCCCAGGAGCCTCGGGCAGGCGTTGGCCTCGGCGCTTTCGTGCCTCACAGGTGTTGGGAACCGGACACCCGCATCCAGCACCACATGAGGCCACTCATGACAGTCGATCGTGCAGAAGCTGGTCGCCTCGTGGGGCGGGGTCTAAGGCGCCACTGAGGACCTGGCCGAGACCGCCATCTCGATGCAGACCACCAGGACGACCACGCCGCGACGCTCCGGAGGCGACTCCGGATTCACGCGGCCAACCAGACCCGTCCGGCTCAGGCCTTGAGGGTCACCGTCTTGAACCACAGCGGCACGTTCGGCTTGCCGCCGCCGGCCTGGTTGGAGCCGTCGTCGCCGCCGGTGGCCACCTTCTTGAGGATGTCCAGGCCGCCGGTCACGTGGCCGATCACGCTGTAGTTCTTGCCGAGCGCGCCGTTGGAGTCCTTGGTGATGAAGAAGAACTGGCTGCCGTTGGTGTTCGGCCCGGAGTTGGCCATCGCCAGGGTGCCCTCGGTGTACTTCACCTTGGTCAGGTTCTCGTCCTTGGTGGTGTAGGTCGGCCCGCCTGAGGTGGTGGCGGAGGGATCACCGCACTGCACCACGAAGATCCCGGAGTTCACCGACCGGGGGCAGGCGGTGTTGTCGTAGAACTTCTTGCTGATCAGGTACTTGATGCTCTGCACGTTGCAGGGCGCCGACGCGCCGTCCAGGGTCACGGTGATCAGCCCCTGATTGGTGCTGAACAGCGCGGTCGCGTCGCCGGTCGGGGTGGGCGCGGGGTCCGGCGGCAATCCCACGTCGAAGAGGTTGCCGGCGGGCAGCTTCGAGGCGTCCTCGGCGTACTTGCAGGGGCCGCTGGTCTTCTTCGCCGCCCGCGCCGCGATCGGGCTCGCCTTGCGGCTGGGCAGCGGCGCGGCGGTCGAACTCGGCGAGGCGCTGGCCGACGGCGAGGCGCTGGCCGCCGGGTCGGCGCTGTCGGCCTTGTTCTCATTCGACAGCATCACCACGGTGGTGATCACCACCGCGAACAGCGCCAGGACGCCCACCACGGTGCCGATCAGGCTCATCTTGCGGCGGCGCAGGTCACGCTGCTGCCGTCGGACCAGTTGGCGCTCGAGATGACGGCGAGCCTGGTCACGGCGCTGCTTGCTGTTGGGCACTGGTGGTCCTCCCGGTGGGGCGCGGCTTGTCCTGCCCCGGCTGGTGACGGCGACTTGAGGGCGAATTGTAGAGAACCTGATCAGGTGTCGACTGTGAACCCGCCCAGCGCGGGGCGGCGGCGTGAACCGGCGTCGCCTGGCAGGCGTCACGATCGCGCCACGGCCGGGTCTGGGTAGGCTCGGCTGGGACCTGAGCCGGGCCCGTCGCCTTCGAAAGAGCCGGAGAGCAAGCTGTGCTGATTGAGGGCTTCCCCGCCCAAGTGGCCGGGACGAACTGCTTCGTGATCGCCGCCGGGCCGGGAGAGCAGTGCGTGATCGTCGACCCGGGGGTGGGGGTCACCGGCCAGTTGGACGAGGTCATCTCCGAGAACCGGTTGCATCCGGTGGCGGTGCTGCTCACCCACGGGCATCTGGACCACACCTTCTCGGTGCTGCCGGTCTGCCAGGCGCGCGACGTGCCGGCCTACATCCATACCGAGGACCGCTTCGCGCTGGCCGATCCCTGGACCACTCTCGGACTGCGACCCGGGGAGCCGATCTTCGGGGCCACCGGGTTGACGTTCGCCGAACCCGACGACGTGCGGGAGCTGGCCGACGGAACCCGTCTCCAGCTGGCCGGCCTGGACCTTGCCGTGCGGCACGCTCCCGGGCACACCCGCGGCTCGGTGGTGTTCAGCCTCGATGTCGCCAGCGAGGACCCCGCCGCAGAGCTCAGCGAGGTGCTGTTCTCCGGTGACGTGCTGTTCGCGGGCTCGATCGGGCGAGTCGACCTGCCCGGCGGCTCGATGGCCGATATGACGCAGTCGCTGCGTTCGGTGATCCTGCCGATGGCCGATGAGGTAATCGTTTGCCCCGGCCACGGCCCGCAGACCACGATAGGCCGCGAACGGCTGACCAACCCCTTTCTGAGGAACCTGATGTGACTGCCGACAGGCCGACCCCGCTGAGCGGGTTTCCCGAGCTGCTGCCCGCCGAGCGGTTCGTCGAGCTGCGGGTGCTCGACAGCTTGCGGGCCAGTTTCGAGCTGCACGGCTTCGCGCCGGTGGAGACCCGGGCTGCCGAGCCGCTGGAGCAGTTGCTGCGCAAGGGCGAGATCGACAAGGAGGTCTACCTGTTACGCCGGCTGCAGGCCGGCAAGGACGAGCCCGCCGAGTCCGGCGAGGGCAGCGCTGACGGCCAAGCGTCGCAGGCCTCGACGCTGGGCCTGCACTTCGACCTGACGGTGCCCTTCGCCCGCTACGTCCTGGAGAACGCCGGCAAGTTGGATTTCCCCTTCCGGCGTTACCAGATCCAGAAGGTCTGGCGGGGCGAGCGGCCGCAGGAGGGGCGCTACCGGGAGTTCACCCAGGCCGACATCGACGTGGTCGCCCGCGACGTCCTGCCCTTTCACCACGATGTCGAGATCGCCCGGGTGATGGCCGAGGCGTTGTCGGCGCTGCCGGTTCCGGCGCTGACCTTGCAGGTGAACAACCGCAAGCTGATCGAGGGCTTCTTCGGCGGGATCGGCGCGCCGGACGTGCCGGCTGTGATGCGGGTGATCGACAAGATCGACAAGGTGCCGGCCGAGATCATCGCGAGCATGCTGGTGTCCGAGGCCGGCCTGGACGCCCGCCAGGCCGAGCTGTGCCTGGCGCTGGCCGAGATCCGGGCCGCGGACAGCTCGTTCGTGGCCCGGGTCCAGGCGCTCGGCGTCTCCGACGACCTGCTGGCGGAGGGCCTGGCCGAGCTGTCGGCGGTCATCGACGGCTGCGCGGGGCTCAACAGCGACCGGTTCAGCGTGGAGGCGGACCTGCGGATCGCCCGCGGCCTGGACTACTACACCGGAACGGTCTTCGAGACCCGGATGGCCGGCTTTGAGAGCCTGGGCTCGATCTGCTCGGGTGGGCGCTATGACTCCCTGGCCAGCGACGGCCGGACCAGCTACCCCGGCGTCGGCATCTCTCTCGGCGTCACCCGGATGCTGCTGCCGCTGTTCAACCGCAAGAAGCTGACCGCCAGCCGCTCAGTGCCCTCGGCGGTGCTGGTGGCGCTGCCGGATGAGGACTCCCGCGCCATCAGCGACGCCATCGCCGGCCAACTGCGGGCCAACGGCGTCGCCACCGAGGTGTCGCCGGGGGCGCAGCGCTACGGCAAGCAGATCCGCTACGCCGAACGCCGCGGCATCCCGTTCGTCTGGTTCCCGGCCGGCCCGGACACTCCGCACGAGGTCAAGGACATCCGCACCGGCGCCCAGGAGCTGGCCGATCCGGTGACCTGGCGGCCGCCTGCTGAAGATCTGCGCCCGCAGGTGGTGCGCTCGCAAGCCTGAGGCCGCAGAACCGGTCCTGTCGGCGTGAAAGACTTGCCTTCTACGAACTGAGAGGACTTTCTGTGCTGCGCACGCATCAAGCCGGGACGCTGAGAGCTACCCAGGCAGGCGAGACCGTCACGCTCACCGGGTGGGTGGCCAGCCGCCGCGATCACGGCGGAGTCGCCTTCATCGACCTGCGCGACGCCTCCGGAATCATCCAGGTCGTGCTGCGTGACGACGAGGTCGCTCACAACCTGCGCAACGAGTGGTGCATCCAGGTCACCGGCACTGTGCGGCAGCGGCTGGAAGGGCGGGTCAACCCCAACATCGCCACCGGCGAGATCGAGATCGTCGCCGACAAGCTCGAGGTGCTCAGCGAGGCCGCGGCGCTGCCGTTCCAGATCGACGAGCACACCGAGGTCGGAGAAGAGGCCCGGCTGAAGTACCGCTATCTCGATCTGCGCCGACCGGCGCCCGCGGCGGCTATCCGGTTGCGCAGCAAGGTCAACCGGGCGGCCCGCGAGGTGCTCTACGCCCACGACTTCGTCGAGATCGAGACGCCGACGCTGACCCGTTCGACCCCTGAGGGGGCTCGCGACTTCCTGGTGCCGGCCCGGCTGCAGCCTGGTTCCTGGTACGCGCTGCCGCAGTCGCCGCAGCTGTTCAAGCAGTTGCTGATGGTGGCCGGCATGGAACGCTACTTCCAGATCGCGCGCTGCTACCGCGACGAGGACTTCCGCGCTGACAGGCAGCCGGAGTTCACCCAGCTCGACATCGAGATGAGCTTCGTCGAGCAGGATGACGTGCTCGCCCTGGCCGAGGACGTCCTGCGCGCGCTGTGGGCCCTGATCGGTCACGAGGTGCCCGCCGACATCCCGCGCTACAGCTACACCGAGGTGATGGACCGCTACGGCTCGGACAAGCCGGACCTGCGGTTCGACCTCGAGCTGACCGAGTGCACCTCCTACTTCGCCGACACGCCGTTCCGGGTGTTCCAGGCGCCCTACGTCGGCGCCGTCGTGATGGCCGGCGGGGCGGCTCAGCCCCGCCGCCAGCTCGACGCCTGGCAGGAGTGGGCCAAGCAGCGCGGCGCCCGCGGCCTGGCCTACGTGCTGGTGGGCGCCGACGGCGAGCTGAGCGGCCCGGTGGCCAAGAACCTGTCGGAGTCCGAGCGGGCCGGCCTGACCGAGTTCGTCGGCGCCCAGCCGGGGGACTGCGTGTTCTTCGCCGCCGGCGCTCGCAAGAGCACCCAGTCCCTGCTGGGCGCGGCCCGGTTGGAGATCGGCCGGCGGGCCGGCCTGATCGACGAGACCGCCTGGTCGTTTCTCTGGGTGGTCGACGCGCCGCTGTTCGAGCCGGCCTCCGAGGCCACCGCCAGCGGCGACGTCGCGGTCGGCTCAGGCGCCTGGACGGCCGTGCACCACGCCTTCACCAGCCCGAAGGCCGAGTTCCTCGACACCTTCGACACCGATCCCGGCAACGCGCTGGCCTACGCCTACGACATCGTCTGCAACGGCAACGAGATCGGCGGCGGCTCGATCCGTATCCACCGCCGCGACATCCAGGAGCGGGTGTTCGCGATGATGGGGCTGGATGAGAAGCAGGCCCAGGAGAAGTTCGGCTTCCTGCTCGACGCCTTCGCCTACGGCGCCCCGCCGCACGGCGGGATCGCCTTCGGCTGGGACCGGATCTGCGCGCTGCTGTCGGGCACCGACTCGATCCGCGACGTGATCGCGTTCCCCAAGACCGGCGGCGGTTACGACCCGCTGACCGAGGCGCCGGCGCCGATCACCGCAGAGCAGCGCCGGGAAGCCGGCGTGGACGCCACGCCGAAGGCGCCCGCGCAGCCCGAGCCCTCCCAGACCGGGGAGTGACCGAGGAGGCTGAGCTGCTGGCCGCGGACCGGGCCCACGTCTGGCACCCGTACGGGCCGATGCCGGGAGAGGTCCAGCCGCTGCTGGTGCGCTCGGCGTCCGGCGTCCGGCTCACCCTGCACGACGGCCGCGAGCTGATCGACGGGATGTCGTCCTGGTGGGCGGCGATCCACGGCTACCGGCACCCGGTGCTGGACGCGGCCGCGCGCCGGCAGCTGGACTCGATGAGCCACGTGATGTTCGGCGGGCTGACCCACGAGCCGGCCATCGAGCTGGCCCGCCGGCTGGTCGCGATCACCGCCGAGCCGTTGCGCCATGTCTTCTTCAGCGACTCCGGCTCGGTGGCGGTCGAGGTGGCGGCCAAGATGGCGCTGCAGTACTGGGCGTCGGCGGGCCGGCCGGCCAAGCGCCGGCTGATCACCTGGCGCGGCGGCTACCACGGCGACACCCTTCATCCGATGAGCGTCTGCGACCCAGTCGGCGGCATGCACTCGCTGTGGCAGCCGACGCTGCCGGCCCAGGTGTTCACCGACCCGCCGCCGGCCGGTTTCGACGCCGAGCCGGACGAGGGTTACCTGCGGCAGTGGGACCAGGCGCTGGCCGAGCACGCCGCCTCGCTGGCCGCGATCATCGTCGAGCCGGTCGTCCAGGGCGCCGGCGGCATGCGTTTCTGCAGCCCCGGCTACCTCACGGCGCTGCGCGAGCTGGCCGACCGGCATTCGGTGCTGCTGATCTTCGACGAGATCGCGACCGGCTTCGGCCGGACCGGCGCGCTGTTCGCCGCCGACCACGCCGGGGTGGCGCCGGACATCTGCTGCCTGGGCAAGGCGATGACCGGCGGCTACCTGTCGATGGCGGCCACCCTGTGCACCGGCGCGGTGGCCGAGCAGATCGCTCGCGGGCCGGTCCCGGTGCTGGCGCACGGCCCGACGTTCATGGCCAACCCGCTGGCCGCCGCGGTGTCACTGGCCTCCATCGAGCTGCTGCTGTCGCAGGACTGGCAAGCCTCGGTCCGCCGGATCGAGACCGGCCTGCGGCGTGCGCTGGCCCCGATCGGCGCGCTGCCCGGGGTTCGCGAGGTCCGGGTGCTGGGCGCGATCGGGGTGGTGCAGCTGACCGGCGCGGTGGACGTGCCGGCAGCCACCGCGGCGGCCGTCGAGCGCGGCGTCTGGCTGCGACCGTTCCGGGACCTGATCTACACCATGCCGGCCTACCTGATGGGTGATGAGGACCTGAGCGCGATCGGTGTGGCGATGCAGGCCGCGGTTGAGGCCTGCGCGGTTGACGTAGCGTGAGCGCCCATGCCGACCGCAGCTGAGGACCTGCCTGCTGGAGAGGGCCGCTGGCCCGATCCGCTGGCCTGGCTGGGCGTCGCGGCCGCCGAGCGGGCCGCGGCCGGCCTGCACCGGACGTTGCGGCCCCGGCCTTCGGGCCAGTGCGACGAGCTTGACCTGGCCTCCAACGACTACCTCGGCCTGGCACGGGACGAGCGGGTGCTGGCCGGCGCGGCAGCGGCGCTGGCCGGCTGGGGCGCGGGGGCGACCGGTTCGCGGCTGGTGACGGGCACCACCGAGCTGCACGCCGAGCTCGAGCAGGCGCTGGCCGGCCTGACCGGGGCGCCGGCGGCGCTGGTGTTCTCCTCCGGTTACCTGGCCAACCTGGGCGCGGTGACCGCGCTGGCCGGGCCGGACTGCCTGATCGTCTCCGACGCCGGCAACCACGCCTCGCTGATCGACGCCTGCCGGCTGAGCCGGTCACCGGTGGTGGTGGTCTCCCACGGTGACCGCGACGCCGCGGCCCGCGCCCTGGCGCAGCGCCGAGAACCACGCGCCATGGTGGTGCTCGAGGCCGTCAACTCCACCGACGGCGACCTGCTGCCGCTGGCTGACTGGCATGCGCTGGCCGTCCGGTTTGCCGCGCTGCTGGTGGTCGACGACGCGCACGGCCTGGGGGTGCGGGGCGCCGGACGGGGCGCGGTGGCCGAGGCGGGCATCGCGGCCGAGCCGAATGTGATCACCACTCTCACCCTGTCCAAGGCGCTGGGCTCCCAAGGTGGCGCGGTGGTCGGCTCGCAGGCCGTGATCGACCAGCTGATCGATCGGGCCCGATCGTTCATCTTCGACACCGGGTTGAACCCGGCGGCGGCCGGCGCGGCCCTGGCCGCGGTGCGGATCATCGCCGCCGAGCCGGCGCTGGCCGCTTCGGCGCTGGTCAGGGCCGGGGAGCTGGCGGCGATCTGCGGGGTGCCGGCCACCGACTCGGCCGTGGTGCCGGTGATCATCGGCCAGGCCCTGCCGGCGTTCGAGCGTTCGGTCGCCCTGCGCGAGCGGGGTGTGCGCGTGGGCTGCTTCCGGCCGCCGTCGGTGCCCCCGGGAACCGCCCGATTGCGGCTGAGCGCGCGGGCCGACCTGAGCGACGCGGACCTGCGACGGTTCTGCCAGACCTGGCAGTCGGTGTCGCCGTCGTGAACATCGTGGTGGTGACCGGCACCGGAACCGGGGTGGGCAAGACTGTCGTGACAGCCGCGCTGGCGGCCTGCGCGATGCGGGCCGGGCTTCGCGTCGCGGTGGTGAAGCCCATCCAGACCGGCGTGCGGCCGGGTGAGCCGGGCGACCTTGCCGAGGTGGGCCGGCTGACCGGGCTGACCGACCTGCACGAGTACGCGCGCTACGCCGAGCCGTTGGCGCCGGCCACGGCAGCGCGCCGGTTGGGCCAGGCCGGCCCGGACATCGCCGAGCTGGCCCGCCGGATCGCCGGACTGGCCGACCGCGATCTGGTGGTGGTCGAGGGCGCCGGCGGCGCGCTGGTCCGTTTCAACGACCGAGACGAGGGCATCTGCGAGCTGGCCAGCGCGCTGCGGGAGCTGATGCGTCCGCCCGGTGGCCAGGGCCACACGCCGCGGTGCCAGGTCGTGCTGGTGACCGGCGCGCGCCTGGGCGCCTTGCACGACGCGGCGGCGACCGCGGCGGCGCTGGCCGGCTGGTCGCTGGGCCCGCACGCGCTGGTGGTGGGGGACTGGCCGGCCGAGCCGGGGCTGGCTGAGCGGTGCAACCTGATCGACCTCGCCGGCTACGGGGGCGCGCCGGTCGAGGGCGTGCTCCCGCACGGCGCGGCCGAGCTGGCAGAGGCGGCCTTCGCCGAGCTGGCGATGGCCCAGCTGACCCCCGCGCTCGGCGGCGTCTTGGATGCACCAGACTTCATGCGAGCCCACGCCGCGCCACCCCCCAGAGATGAGAGCCCGCGATGACCGTGATCGAGACCTCCGTGCTGAGCCGCGCCCGCGCGCAGGTGCTAGAGGCCGGGACAGGCCTGGGGGAGTCCGAGCTGATCGAGGTGCTGCGGTTGCCCGATGACCAGCTCGAGGCGTTGCTGGCGCTGGCTCACGAGGTCCGGATGCGCTGGTGCGGGCCTGAGGTCGAGGTCGAGGGGATCATCAGCCTCAAGACCGGCGGCTGCCCCGAGGACTGCCACTTCTGCTCGCAGTCCGGCCAGTTCTCCTCGCCGGTGCGCTCGGCCTGGCTGGACGTGCCGAGCCTGGTGGAGGCGGCCAAGCAGACTGCCAAGACCGGCGCCACCGAGTTCTGCATCGTGGCGGCGGTGCGCGGGCCGGACCAGCGGCTGATGGACCAGGTGGCCGAAGGAGTCAAGGCCATCCGGGCCGAGGTCGACATCCAGATCGCCTGCTCGCTGGGCATGCTCAGCCAGGACCAGGTCGACCAGCTGGTCGCGATCGGGGTGCACCGCTACAACCACAACCTGGAGACGGCCCGTTCGCACTTCGGCCAGGTGGTCACCACCCACACCTGGCAGGAGCGGGTTCAGACCCTGCGGATGGTGGCCGAGGCCGGCATGGAGGTCTGCTGCGGCGGCATTCTCGGCATGGGCGAGACCCTCGAGCAGCGCGCTGAGTTCGCGGTGCAGCTGGCTGAGCTTCAGCCCGACGAGGTGCCGATCAATTTCCTCAACCCGCGACCGGGGACTCCGTTCGCCGACCTGCCGGTGCTGGACGGCAAGGACGCGCTGCGCGCCATCGCCGCCTTCCGGCTGGCGATGCCGCGCGCCATCCTGCGCTTTGCCGGCGGGCGTGAGCTGACGCTCGGCGACCTGGGCGCCCGGCAGGGAATGCTCGGCGGCATCAACGCGGTCATCGTGGGCAATTACCTGACCACGCTCGGGCGGCGGGCCGAATCCGACCTGGAGTTGCTGGCCGAGCTGAAGATGCCGATCAAGGCGCTCTCGGCGACGTTGTGACCAAGGCTCTGGCGGCGGCTCGCTGATGACTGCCAGCGCGCTCTACTGCGGCCAGTGCGGCAAGTCCGCGCGGGGTGAGCACGCAGACTGCGCTGCCCGCGCCACTCTGGAGCCGCCGCGCTACTGCCCCGAGTGCGCCCGTCGAATGGTGGTGCAGGTCGATCCGATGGGCTGGCGGGCGGCCTGTTCCCGTCACGGTGAGCTGCGCGGCTGAGAGGCGCCTTCAGCGCGTCCTCAACCCCTCATCGACCGCCTTGGTCGGTGGCGTTGGCGGCTTGGTCGAGCGCGGCGGCGATGACCAGGGCCAGGTGTTCAAGGGTCTTGGCCAGTCCGGGCCGGTCCTGTGCCTCCGCGGCGGCTTCGGCGAGCAGGCGCCTGCGCAGGTCGACGACGGCCAGGACCGACTCGCCGTCGATGTCGGACAGATCCAGCGTCGCCGGGCCCGGATCGTCGTCGCCCTCGCGGGCGGCAGCCCGGCGCAGCAGCTCACGGGCGAGCTCGGAGTCGGACACGTCGGTGACCGTGGGAACCAGGACGGGTGCGGTCACCGGAACGCCGTAGGCCTCGGCCGCGGCGATGAGCAACTGGTCAGCGGGCATCCGCAACGCCTCGGCGAGAACCAGCACGGTCTTGCGCGAAGGCATCTCTCTGATCGTGTCCCGCGAATCGCTGAGGATCGAGTGCAAGGTCTGCCTCGACAGTCCTGACAGGCGGACCACGTCGGCCGGCCGGTAGCCGCGTTCGTCCATGCGTTGCTGGATCAGCCTGCGAAACGCGTGCATACCGAGTTCCTTTGCCCTTCGGCCACTCCAATAGGCGCCGTGCCGTGATCGAGATGCCTGCACGGGACAAGAGGAAGCGGGGGTTCACTTTCTAGCCGACTTTACTGGCGACGGCGGGCCCCCCCGGAGATTGCAAGCTGCAGACCCGCTGCCTTAACGCCAGTTCTACACTATCAGACGCAAGGTCCGACAGTGCTTGACAAATCGGGCTTTAGGGAGCAATGCTCAAGGGCTCAGCTGCACATAAGAAAGCCTGCTGCACCGCAGGATTCTTCCTACACCTTCCCCAGCCGAGCGATGCTGGAGGTTTGTCATGCCTGTCAAGTCCGACAATGCTGGACACGGTGTCCATCGGCGCCGAGCGCCGCGCTGGACTGCCACCAGGCGCCGGGGATAGCTGCCATGCGCCTACGCAGCAGAGAGGTCCTCGTCGAGTGCCTGGAACTGGCCTGCATCAGCGAACGTGAGCTCGCTCGACGCGCCGGGTTGAGCCACTCCACGGTCAATCACCTGTGCACCGGCCGCCGTGACTCCTGCTCTGCGCAGAGCGCCGGCGCGATCGAACACGCGCTCGACCTCGATAAGGGCAAGCTGTTCGTGTGAGGCCGTCCCGGTCGCTCGGGTGAGGCCGTCCCGGTCGCTGGTGTGAGGCCGTACCGGTCGCTCGTGTGAGGCCGTCCCGGCCCGGCTGGGCGGTCAGCCGGCCTGATCGAGCCCGGTCACCAGCGAGCCGCCGGCGTAGATGTTCATCCGGCCTGGACGCACCATGCCGGCCAGCACCAGGTCGTGATCGCGGGCCAGGTCCACCGCCAGGTCTGAGGGCGCCGACACCGCCACCACGCCGGCCACCCCGGCGGCCACCGCTTTCTGGATGATCTCGAATGACACCCGGCCGCTGACCACCAGCAGCAGATCCGCAGCCGGCAGCCGGTCGGCGAACAGCGCCCACCCGGTCGCCTTGTCCACCGCGTTGTGCCGCCCGACGTCCTCGCGGACCACCAGCAGCTCACCGGCCGCCGTGGCCAGCGCGGCGGCGTGCAGCGAGCCGGTCCGCTGGAAGGTCCGCTGCCGCTGCCGCACCTGCTCCGGCAGCCCCTGCAGCACCTCGGCCGGCACCGTCCAGCCCTCGGTGTGGGCCGCCCACCGGCGCAGCGGGCTCAGATCCAGGACGTCGGCGCTGCAGACCCCGCACGCCGCGCCGGTCACCCAGGCCCGCGGCCGGGGCGCCTGGACGCCGGCGGCCAAAGCCAGGTGCACTTGGTCGACGCCCCGGCCGCTGACCCCGTCCGCTGCGCGCAGCTCGAGGTCGTCGGAGGTGCGGCACTGCCGCAGGCCCAGCAGGTCCGATGCCGAGCGGACCCCTGACTCGACGGTCAGCCAACCTGCCGCGAGCTCGATGTCATGGCCGGGGGTCCGCATCAAGGTGGCGATGGACTCGCCGGACACGATCAGGTTCAGCGGCGCCTCGACGGTCAGCTCGTCGCCGACGGACTCGACACTGCCCGCGGAGTCCGGCGCGCTGAGGACCCGGGTGATCCGCCGTCGCGCTGTCATGACAGCCATCTGAGCAGCCTCGTCTCCCGCGGTCCGGGCCGCGCGGTGTCCAATCTAGCGAGCAGGCCAGGGCGCCGGGTGCGCCGGCCGCCGCGGGCTAGGGTTGGCCGGACATGACGCCGGGGGAGTGAGTGATGCCAGCAGTTCTGACACGGCCCGCCGGGCGTCGGCCATGACGCTGTTCGGTGAGCCGGAGTCCGACAGCGCGCCACCGCCGGCCGGCCCGTCGGATGGCTTCAGTGGCGCCGATGACCCGAACAGCCCGCTGGCGGTCCGGATGCGCCCGCGGTCGCTGGACGAGGTGCTCGGCCAGCAGCAGCTGCTGGGCCCAGGCTCGCCCCTTCGCCGGCTGGTCGAGGGGGACGCGCCGATGTCGCTGATCCTCTACGGCCCGCCGGGCACCGGCAAGACCACGCTGGCCACCATCGTCTCGACGGCCGGCAACCGGCGCTTCGTGCAGCTGTCGGCGCTGAGCGCGGGTGTCAAGGACGTCCGGTCGGTGATCGACACCGCCCGCCGCACCCTCGAGCACGGCGGCCGGCCCACCGTCCTGTTCATCGACGAGATCCATCGCTTCTCCAAGACCCAGCAGGACTCGCTGCTGGCCGCGGTCGAGGCCCGGACCGTCACCCTGGTCGCGGCCACCACCGAGAACCCGTACTTCTCACTCGTCGCGCCGCTGCTCTCGCGCAGCCTGCTGCTCACCCTGCAACCGCTCACCGACGACGACGTCAGCCGGCTGGTCGACCGGGCGCTGACCGACCAGCGAGGCCTCGGCGGCGCGGTGAGCCTGAGCGAGGAGGCTCGCGACCACCTGCTCCGAATGGCCGGAGGCGACGCCCGTCGAGCGCTCACCGCCCTGGAGGCGGCGGCGGGCTCGGTGCTGTCCGGCGGGGGCCGTGAGATCAGCCTGGCCGCCCTGGAGCAGGCCGTCGACACCGCCGCGGTGCGTTATGACCGCGACGGCGACCAGCACTACGACGTCGTCAGCGCGTTCATCAAGTCGATCCGGGGCTCGGACGTCGATGCCGCCCTGCACTACCTGGCAAGGATGATCGTGGCCGGTGAGGACCCGCGGTTCATCGCCCGTCGGCTGGTCGTGCACGCCAGCGAGGACATCGGCATGGCCGATCCGACGGCTCTGCTGGCGGCCACCGCGGCTGCCGACGCGCTGGCCCTGATCGGCATGCCCGAAGCCAGGATCAACCTGGCTCAGGCCACCATCCACCTGGCGCTGGCGCCGAAGTCCAACGCGGTGATCACGGCCATCGACGCGGCCATCGGCGACGTCCGGGCCGGCTCGGCCGGCTCGGTTCCCGCGCCGCTGCGAGACGGGCACTACGCCGGCGCCAAGAAGCTCGGGCACGCCCAGAAGTACCAGTACCCGCACGATCTGCCCGAAGGCGTGGCCGCCCAGCAGTACCCGCCGGACGAGCTGGTCGGCCGCGACTACTACCTGCCGGGCCAGCGTGGCGCCGAGCGCGCCATCGGCGAGCGGCTGGCCAAGTTGCGCGCGATGATCCGCGGCATCCGGCGCTGAGCGGTCAGCAGGTAGGGTCCACTCGACATCCGAGGTGAAGGAGGCAGGGCTCGTGGACGCTGGAGCTATCGCCGCGTTGATCGCCGCAGGCGCTTTCGTCCTGCTGGTCCTGCTGCTCGCGATCCCGCTGCTGAAACTCGGCAGGACGCTGGACGAGGCGACTCTGGCGATCCGCAAGACGCACGAGGGCGCCACCCCGTTGCTCACCGGCGCTCAGACGACGGTGGCCAATGTGAACAGCCAGCTCCAGCAGATGGAGGGCATCACCCACGGCGTCAGCTCGATCACCTCCAACGCCGCGGCGCTGACCGCGATCGTGTCCTCGACCGTCGGCACCCCGCTGATCAAGGTCGCGGCCTTCTCCTACGGAGTCCGCTCCAGCGTGCGCAAGCGGCACGACACCCAGGCCATCGCGGAGGCCAGGCGCAACCGGCGAGTGGGCCGGCGCGGCGGGGGGCGCTGAGATGCGCAGGCTGTTCTGGGTGGCCCTGGGCGCCACTCTCGGTGCGTTGGTCTTCCGCAAGCTGTCCCGGGCGGCTCAGAAGCTGACGCCGCAGGGCGTCGCCGGCAGCATCGGGGCCGGGCTGTCCGAACTCGGCTACTCGCTACGTGAGTTCGCCGCCGACATCCGGGAGGCCATGTCCAGCCAGGAGGCGGCGCTGCGTGCCGCGGCCGGACTGGATTCGGGCTCGGTGAGCTCCCTGTCACCCGGCGGCGCCGAGGCGGCAGCCGGCGCGGTGGCGCCCGGCCCGGCCGGTGACGTCGCCGCGGCGGTCAGCCCCACGGCTGACCGGCCGGCAGCCGGCGCTCCTGAGCGCCGCGCGTTCGACGACCGCCCTTCGGCCGACGCCTGAGCCAGCCTGCGGTGAGCCGTGCAGAGGTGAGCCGGCAGCGGGCCGAACGGGCGCCCGGCGTCTGGTTCGGGGTCGACGTCGGCTCGGTGCGGGTCGGAGTGGCCCGCAGCGATCCGCGAGGGGTGCTGGCCGTTCCGGTCGCCACCCTGCGCCGGGATCAGCGGCTGGGCGCCGACCTCGACGAGTTGAGCGCGCTGCTGAGCGAGCACGAAGCCGTCGGGGTGGTGATCGGCCTGCCGCAGACGCTGGCCGGCCGGGCCGGGCCGGCGGTGCGCGAGGCCCAGGACTATGGCCAGGCGCTTGCGGCGCGCATCGCTCCGCGTCCGGTAGTTTACGTTGACGAGCGGCTTACCACAGTGCTGGCGCAGCGTAACCTCAATTCCAGCGGTGTTCGGGGCCGCGCCAAGCGTTCCGTGGTGGACCAGGCCGCGGCCGTGGAGATCTTGCAGTCGTTCCTGGACGGTTCCACCAGCAGCACCCTAGATAGCGGGAATCGACCAGCAGCACCCCCTGAATAGCGGATTCGGAAGGGTCACAACCGGTGGAGGGTTCGATCGACGAGCTGCGGGACGACAATCATCCGTTGTTCGGCTCCGACGACGACGCGTCCCACGTCCCGGGCGCTCGCAAGCGGGCCCAGCGGCGGCGGCAGAAGCGCCGTCGCCGTCACCGGCTCGCGCCGATCGTGGCGATCGTGCTCATCCTCGGCCTCATCGCGGTCAGCTACAAGATCGTCAGCTCGGTCAGCAAGCGGTTCGCCACCCCGGACTACGCCGGCGCCGGGCAGGGGTTCACCCGGGTGAAGATCTCTCCCGGCGACGGCGCAAGCGATGTCGCGGCGGCGATGGTGAAGGCCGGCGTGGTCAAGTCCAGCCGGGCGTTCGTCAACGCCGCGGAGAGCTCCGGCCGGGCCAGCGACATCCAGGCCGGGGTGTACCGGGTGCCGCTGCGCTCCTCCGGCGAGGCCGCGATGGCCGCCATCCTCGACCCGGCCAACCGCCTGGTGTCGCAGGTGACCATCCCCGAGGGCTACACCGAACGCCAAGTGCTCACCCTGCTGGCGGAGAAGACCGAACTTCCGGTGGCCGAGCTGCGCGCCGCCGCCGGCAGGATCTCCAACCTGGGCCTGCCCGAGGGGCTCAACCCCAAGACCGCCGAGGGTTTCCTGTTCCCCTCCACCTACGAGTTCGACCCCGACCAGTCCGCTGACGAGGTCGTGCAGCAGCTGGCCGGCCAGTTCAGCGCCGAGTACCGCAAGCTCGGCTTCGCAGCCGGGGCCAAGGCGCTGCGGCTGACGACCTACCAGGCGCTGATCATCGCCTCGCTGATCGAGTCCGAGGCCAAGTTCCCTGAGGACCGGCCCAAGGTGGCCCGGGTGATCCTGAACCGGATGGCCAAGGGCACCCCGATCGGCATCGACGCGGCCAACAGGTACGGGGTGGGGCTGACCGGCAAGGACCCGGACTCGGTGACCTACACCGAGGACTCGCCCTACAACGTCCGCATCCGTCCCGGCCTGCCGCCGACCCCGGTGTCCAACCCGGGTGAGGCCTCGCTGCGGGCGGCGATCCAGCCGGCGGCCGGTGACTGGCTCTACTACGTGGTCTCGGACTCGGCCGGCCATCACGTCTTCACCGCCGACGAGGACGTGTTCACAGCCGCGGTGGCCAAGTGCAAGGCGAACGGCTGGGGCTGTTAGTTGCCGCCCCGTTCGGCGGCGGTGCTGGGCAAGCCCATCGAGCATTCGCTCTCACCGGTGCTGCATCGCGCGGCCTATCGCGCGCTCGGCCTGACCGGCTGGGCTTACGCCGCGATCGAGTGTGACGAGCAGGGCCTGGCCGGGCTGCTCGCCGGCTCGGACGAGCAGGTGGTGGGCTACTCGTGCACCATGCCGTTGAAGCGGCAGGTGCTGCGAGTGGCGAGCTCGGTCAGCCCCGAGGCCGCCGCCATCGGCGCCGGCAACACCCTGCTGCGCCGGGGCGCGGGCTGGCATGCGGACAACACCGACTGGATCGGGATCCGCGACGCGCTGGCCGCCGGCTCGGCGCCCATCGACGGAGCGGTCACCATCCTGGGGGCCGGCGGCACCGCCCAGGCCGCGTTGGCCGCCTTGGCCGCGCGCGCCGGGCCGGCCGGGTCGGGGGGCTCGGCTGCCGGCCAGGTCACCGTGCTGGTCCGCGAGCCGTCCCGGGCCGGGCCGCTGCTGGCCAGCGCCCAGCGGCTGGAACTGCCGGTCACGCTGGCGTCGCTGTCCGAGCGGCGGCACTGGCTGGACGCAGACCTGATCATCGCCACCCTGCCGGCCGGCGCCGCCGACCAGTTCGCAGACCTGCCGTTTCACCGCGGCCAGGCGCTGTTGGAGGCGGTGTACCACCCGTGGCCGACCCCGCTGGCGGCCGCGCTGACCGCCGCAGGCGCTCCGGTCGTCAGCGGCGCGGCGATGCTGCTCTACCAGGCCGCCCGCCAGGTCGAGCTCATGACGGGGAGTGCAGCTCCAGTCGAGGCCATGCGAGCTGCGCTGCTGGCAGCCGTCCCGGGCCGCCTCGCCTGATCCGGCTCTCGGCCAGCCGCAGGTCCACCGGGGTGTCGCAGTCCGCGCCGAAGGCGTCGAAGTCCGGCAGGTAACCGACCTCGACCGAGTCATACAGCGCCCGCACCGGCCGGCCGGCCGGCTCACCCAGCCGGTCCAGAGCCGCGTACAGCGCTGCCGTCCGCCACGCGGCGGCCAGGTGGTTGACCCGGCCGGTCGGCTCCACCAGCGCGGCGGCCTCGGCCGAGCCGCTGGCCAGCAGCGCTCGCAGCGGTCCCAGCGCCCCGGCGATGAACGGCAGGTCCGCGGCCAGCACCAGCACGACCGGCTGCGTGACATGCCGCAACCCGGCGCTGATCGCCGCGACCGGACCGCTGCCGGCCGGCTGCTCCCGGCAGAACAGCGGCTCGCCGATCCCGATCCGGCTCGGGCCGACCACTATCTGGCGGTTGGCGGCGCTGCAGGCCAGCACCACGTGATCGAGCATCGGCCAGCCGGCCAGCTTGTGCAGCGGCTTGGCCGGAGGACCCATCCGGCTGCCCCGGCCACCGGCCAGGATCAGCGCGTCGAAGGCCGAGTCGAGTCCGGCGCCAGCCCGGACCAGGGCCAGCGCGGCCGCCGTCCGGGCCCGAGCGGGGGTGTCGCCGAACAGGCTGAGCAGGGTCAGGGCGAGCTGAAAGCTGGCCGCCGCGCCGTCGCGGTCACCCTGCTCGAACTGGCGAACGCCGATCGAGTGCAGGGTGCCGGCTTGCCGCTCACGTCCCAGGGCATGCCGCCAAGCCTGCTGGTGGTAGCGCTCAGCCGCCGCGAAGTCGGAGAGCAGGCAGTGCAGGTCGGCCAGCCGCAGCAGCACGCGCCACGGGTCGGCGCTGACCGCAGGCTCGTCCAGCAAGCGCCGGCCCTCGGCCAGTCCCTGCTCGGCCTGGCCCAACAAGCCCAGCAGGAACAGCCGCTGCAACGGCTCGGCGCCAGGCAAGGACTGCTCGACGCGACGCCGGTCGACCAGCACTTCACGCAGGCTGGACGGATCGATAGCCCAGCCGGTCTGCTCGCCCACCTCATCATGATGCTGGTCGGACCCCGGAAGAGCCGCATCGCCCGGGGTGACACAATTCGCGGGTGATGCGCTGGATGACTGCTGGAGAGTCCCATGGCCCGGCCCTGGTGGCGATCCTCGAAGGATTGCCCGCCGGAGTGCGGATAACCACGGCCGACATCGGCCTGGACCTCGCCCGCCGCAGGCTAGGTTACGGCCGCGGCGCCCGGATGAAGTTCGAGCAGGACGAGGTGGAGCTGACCGGCGGCGTCCGGCACGGCGTGACGATGGGCGGCCCGGTGGCCGTCCGGGTCGGCAACACCGAATGGCCCAAGTGGCAGACAGTGATGGCCGCGGACCCGGTGGACGCCGACGTGTTGGCAGCCCAGGCCCGCAACGAGCCGCTGACCCGGCCCCGGCCCGGCCATGCCGACCTGGCCGGCATGCAGAAGTACGACCTCACCGACGCCCGGCCCGTCCTGGAGCGGGCCAGCGCCCGGGAGACCGCGGCGCGGGTGGCGCTGGGCGTGGTCGCCAAGAACTTCCTGCGGCAGTGCCTCGGCGCCGAGCTGGTCAGCCACGTGACCTCGATCGGCTCGGTCTCGGCGTCCTGGGACACCTTGCCGCGACCCGAGGACGCCGCCCGGATCGACGCCTCCGAGGTGCGCTGCCTGGACGCCGAGGCCAGCGCCGCTATGGTCGCGCTGATCGATGAGACCAAGCGGGCCGGTGACACCCTCGGCGGCGTGGTCGAGGTGGTGGCCTACCACCTGCCACCGGGACTGGGCAGCCACATCCAGTGGGACCGCCGGCTGGACTCCCGGTTGGCCGCCGCGCTGATGGGCATCCAGGCGATCAAGGGCGTCGAGGTGGGCGACGGTTTCGAGCTGGCCCGCACCCCCGGCTCGCGCGCGCACGACGAGATCGCGCGCGACTCCGATGGCGCGGTCCGACGCCGGTCGGGCCGAGCCGGCGGCATCGAGGGCGGCATGAGCACCGGTGAGGTGCTGCGGGTCCGAGCGGCCATGAAGCCCATCTCGACGGTGCCGCGGGCGCTGGCCACTGTCGACGTCGCCACCGGCGAGCCGGCGGTGGCGATCAACCAGCGCTCCGACGTCTGCGCTGTGCCGGCCGCCGGCGTGGTGGCCGAGGCGATGGTCGCGCTGGTGCTGGCGCAGGCGGTGCTGGAGAAGTTCGGCGGCGACTCGGTCACCGAGACCCGCCGCAACGTGCGCTCCTACCTCGACCGCCTCGCCGAGCGCGAGCTCACCTCGGGCGAGCCGGTCCCCGACGGCGCCGAGACCGGGTTCTGATGCCGCCCCGGGTGGTGCTGGTCGGGCTGCCGGGCAGCGGCAAGTCCGCCGTCGGCGCCGCGCTGGCCAGCCGGCTCGAGGTGGCCTTCGCCGACTCCGACGAGCTGATCACCCAGCAGACCGGGCGTTCGGTCAGTGAGATCTTCTCCTCCCAGGGCGAGCCGGCATTCCGGCAGCTCGAAGCCGACCTGATCGCCGAGGCGCTGGTCAGCTTCGACGGCGTGCTGGCCCTGGGCGGCGGGGCGGTGACCACTGAGTCGGTGAGGCAGGACCTGCTCGCCTCGGGGGCGCCGGTGGTGCGGCTGGGCGCCGGGCATGAGGAGCTGCTGCACCGGATGGCAGGCAGCGGCGACCGGCCGCTGCTGGCCGGCGATCCCGCGGCTCGACTGGCCGACCTGGCCAAGGCGCGGGCCGGGTTGTACGCGCAGGTGGCCTCGCTCAGCATCGACACCAGCGGCCGGTCGGTGGCCGAGGTGGCTGCCACCCTGCACCGCCAGCTGGTCGGGCAGCCGTCATGAGCGAGCCGAACACCCGGATCCAGGTCACCGGCGACCGGTCCTACGAGGTCGTCATCGGCACCGGCCTGCTCGGCGAGCTGGCCGGGCTGCTCAGCGGCGCCCAGCGGGTCGCGGTGATCCACCCGCCGACCCTGCTGGCCACTGCGGAGGCGGTGCGCGAAGACCTCACTCGGGATGGCTTCCAAGCCCACCTGATCGAGGTCCCGGACGCCGAGGACGCCAAGACGCTGGCCGTCGCCGGGTTCTGCTTCGACGTGCTGGGCCAGATCGGCTTCACCCGCAGCGACGCGATCGTCGGGCTCGGCGGCGGCGCCACCACCGACCTGGCCGGGTGGGTGGCCGCGTCCTGGCTGCGCGGCGTGCCGATCGTGCAGGTGCCCACCACACTGGCCGGAATGGTCGACGCGGCGATCGGAGGCAAGACCGGGGTCAACACCGACCGCGGCAAGAACCTGGTCGGGGCCTTCCACCCGCCGGTCGGGGTGCTGTGTGACCTGGCGGCGTTGAAGACCCTGCCGGTCAACGACTACATCGCCGGCCTGGCTGAGGTGGTCAAGTGCGGCTTCATCGCCGATCCGGCGATCCTCGACCTGATCGAGGCCGACCCGCAGCGGGTGACCACGCCGGGCAACGAGCGCGAGCGTGAGCTCATCGAGCGGTCGGTGGCGGTCAAGGCGCGGGTGGTCTCGGCCGATCTCACCGAGCAGGGCCCGCGGGAGGTGCTCAATTACGGGCACACCCTGGCCCACGCCATCGAGAAGGCCGAGCGCTACAGCTGGCGCCATGGCGCGGCGGTGTCGATCGGGCTGGTCTACGCGGCGGAGCTGTCCCGAGCGCTGGGCCGGCTCGACGACACGACTGCCGACCGGCACCGGGCGATCCTCAGCGCGCTGCGGCTGCCGGTGTCCTACCGGGCCGGGGAGTTCGGACGCCTGCTGGAGACCATGCGCGTCGACAAGAAGGCCCGCGGCAATCGGCTGCGGTTCGTGCTGCTGGACGGCCTCGCCCGGCCGGTGACGGTAGATGACCCGGACCCGGCCGTGCTGGCCGCGGCGTACTCGGAGGTGGCTGGAACCGATGAGTGAGGATCGCAGCGACGAAGGAGCGAGGACCGGAGCGGGTGACAGCGATGAGTGAGGATCGCAGCGACGAAGGAGCGAGGACCGGAGCGGGTGACAGCGATGAGTGAGGACCGCAGCGACGAAGGAGCGGGTCCGGTCCGGGTGCTGGTGCTCAACGGTCCCAACCTGGGCCGGCTGGGATCGCGGGAACCGGAGATCTACGGCAGCACCACCTATCCGGAGCTCGCGGCGCTGTGCGTGCGAGCCGGCGCCGAGCTGGGGCTGGCCGTCGAGGTCCATCAGAGCGACGCCGAGGCCGAGCTGATCGGCTGGCTGCACCAGGCCGCCGACCAGCGCCTGCCGGTGGTGCTCAACCCGGCCGGCCTGAGCCACACCTCGATAGTGCTGCGCGACGCCGTCGCGGCCCGCACCGCGCCCTTGGTCGAGGTGCACATCTCCAACATCCACGCCCGGGAGCAGTTCCGACACCACTCGCACGTCTCAGCGGTGGCCTCCGGGGTGATCGCGGGCCTGGGCGTGGAAGGCTACGTGCTGGCGTTGAGCTGGCTTTCCTCGACCGCCGCTGACCGGCCGCAGCCGAGCCAATAGACTCCGCTGCGTGCAACGCTGGCGTGGTCTAGAAGAGATTCCTGCCGGATGGGGTCGCTGTGTGGCCACCATCGGGGTCTTCGACGGCCTGCACCGCGGGCATCAGCAGATCATCGCCCGGGCCCGGCAGCTGGCGCAGGAGCGGTCGCTGCCGACGGTGCTGGTGACCTTCACGCCGCATCCGTCGGAGGTGGTGCGTCCCGGCAGCCATCCGCCCCAGCTGACCACCAACACCCGCAAGGCCGAGCTCGCGGCCGAGTCCGGCGTCGACGTGGTGGTGTTCCTGCCCTTCACCCTGGAGTTCTCCAAGCTCACCCCTGAGGAGTTCATCCACGAGGCGGTGGTCGCCGAGCTGCACGCCGACGCGGTGGTGGTGGGGGAGAACTTCCGCTTCGGCCACAAGGCCGCCGGCGATGTGGCGATGCTGGCAGACCTGGGCCGTCGCTGGGGGTTCCAGGCCGAGGGTGTGACGCTGCTGGCCGAGGCCGGCCGGCCGATCTCCTCGACCTACATCCGCTCCTGCGTCGAGGCCGGTGACCTGGGCGCCGCCGCGCACGCCCTCGGCCGGCCGCACCGGCTCGACGGCGTGGTGGTGCGCGGTGACCAGCGTGGCCGGGGCCTGGGCTTTCCGACGGCCAACGTCCGCACGGCGTCGTTCGCGGCGGTGCCCGCCGACGGCATCTACGCCGGCCGGGTGGTGCAGATCGACGAGTGGGGCAACACCAGGGCAGGCATGCCGGCCCTGCCGGCGGCCATCTCGGTCGGGAGCAACCCGACCTTCGAGGGCCGGCACCGCTCGGTCGAGGCGTTCGTGTTGGACTTCGAGGGCGATCTGTACGGCCAGAACCTCGGCGTGGAGTTCGTCCGCCGGCTGCGCGGCATGATCAAGTTCGACTCGGTCCAGGACCTGGTCGCCCAGATGGCCGAGGACGTCGTCCAGACCCGGCAGTTGCTGGGTTAGGAGCGCCTGCGCCCGGCTGCTAAACTTTGCACCGCTAGGACGGCCACCGCGCCGCCGAGTGCCAGCAGCTGCGTTCATCACCTGTCGTGAGTCAAACCGACGGGGCGTTCCTGCATAAGATCGAGGAGAAGCGTCGTGCCGCTAACCAAGGACGTCAAGCAGCAGCTCATCACCGAGTACGGCGCCTCTGACACCGACACCGGGTCGGCCGAGGTGCAGATCGCCATGCTCAGCCGTCGGATCGCCGACCTCACCGAGCACCTGAAGGGCCACAAGCACGACCACCACAGCCGCCGTGGCCTGCTGTTGCTGGTCGGCCAGCGCCGCCGGTTGCTGAACTACCTGATCAAGACCGACGTCAACCGTTACCGCTCGATCATCGAGCGGCTCGGCTTGCGCCGATAGCGCCGCCGGGAGCCCTGCGCATCGCAGGGCTCCCGTTCTCGTTGTGCGGGGCGCCTTCAACCGAATGCCGCTCTGCGCGATCTTGACAACTGAATCCCATGCCGGAGCTGAGCGCTCGCGTCAACCGCACGTTGGCGCCGAAGACAGTGCGGCTCCACGAGGTCGGTCCTCGGTAGTGGCGTCCTGAACCCAGGGCTAGGCCCTCATCGCTCAGGCGCTTCGATCGAAGACCGGCACCGCACCCGCCGAGATCCCTCGGCTCACCGATGTGCGCGTGACTCGCTCCGCCCGGCTCGTAACAGCGCACCGCGCTGCCAACAGAGAGGCGGACTCCTATGTCCGAAAACGACGCCGTAAACGGCATCACCGAGACCGTGGCCACCATCGACAACGGATCCTTCGGCACCCGCGTGATCAGGTTCGAGACCGGCCGGCTGGCCAAGCAGGCCGCGGGCTCGGTGGTGGCCTATCTCGACGAGGACACCATGCTGCTGTCGGCCACCACGGCCGGCAAGAGCCCCAAGGAGCAGTTCGACTTCTTCCCGCTGACGGTCGACGTCGAGGAGCGGATGTACGCCGCCGGCCGGATTCCGGGATCGTTCTTCCGGCGTGAGGGCCGCCCGTCCGAGGACGCGATCCTCACCTGCCGGCTGATCGACCGCCCGCTGCGCCCGACCTTCATCAAGGGTCTGCGCAACGAGGTCCAGGTCGTCATCACGGTGATGGCGCTCAACCCCGACCACGCCTACGACGTGCTGGCCATCAACGCGGCCTCGGCATCCACCCAGATCTCCGGCCTGCCGTTCAACGGCCCGATCGGCGCCACCCGGGTCGCGCTGATCGAGGGCCAGTGGGTGGGTTTCCCGACCCACACCGAGCTTGAGCGGGCCACCTTCGACATGGTGGTCGCCGGCCGAGTCGTCAAGGGCGCCGACGGCGCCGCCGATGAGGTCGCGATCATGATGGTCGAGGCCGAGGCCACCGAGAACACCATCGACCTCGTCGCCGGTGGCGCGACCAAGCCGACCGAAGAGGTCGTCGCGGCCGGGCTCGAGGCAGCCAAGCCGTTCATCGCCACGCTGTGCCAGGCGCAGTCCGAACTGGCCGCCGCGGCCGCGAAGGAGACCCGGGAGTTCCCGGTGTTCCTGGACTACCAGGACGACGTGCTCGAGGCGGTCACGGCCGGTTACAGCGACGCCACCGCCGCGGCGCTCACCATCGCCGACAAGCAGGACCGCGAGCTCGAGCTGGACCGCGTCAAGGAGCAGGCGAGGTCCGAGCTGGCTGAGCAGTTCGCCGGCCGCGAGAAGGAGATCGGCGCCGCCTACCGGTCGCTGAACAAGAGCCTGATCCGCCAGCGGGTGCTGCGCGACAAGATCCGCATCGACGGCCGGGGCCTCACCGACATCCGGACGCTGTCAGCCGAGGTCGAGGTGCTGCCGCGGGTGCACGGCTCGGCGCTGTTCGAGCGCGGCGAGACCCAGATCCTGGGCGTCACCACGCTGAACATGCTGGGCCTGGAGCAGAAGCTCGACACCCTGAGCCCGAGCCGCACCAAGCGCTACATGCACAACTACAACTTCCCGCCGTACTCCACCGGCGAGACCGGCCGGGTGGGCTCGCCCAAGCGGCGTGAGATCGGGCACGGCGCGCTCGCCGAGCGTGCCCTGATCCCGGTGCTGCCCAGCCGCGACGAGTTCCCGTACGCGATCCGGCAGGTGTCCGAGGCGCTGAGCTCCAACGGCTCCACGTCGATGGGCTCGGTCTGCGCCTCGACGCTGGGCCTGCTCAACGCCGGTGTGCCGCTCAAGGCGCCGGTCGCGGGCATCGCGATGGGCCTGATCTCCGACACGGTCGACGGTAAGACCGAGTACGTGGCGCTGACCGACATCCTCGGCGCCGAGGACGCCTTCGGCGACATGGACTTCAAGGTCGCCGGCACCAAGGACTTCGTGACCGCGCTGCAGCTGGACACCAAGCTGGACGGCATCCCGTCCGAGGTGCTGGCCGCGGCCCTGTCCCAGGCTCGCGACGCCCGGCTGCACATCCTGGACGTGATGGCCGAGGCGATCGACCGGCCCGACGAGATGAGCCCGTACGCCCCGCGGGTCACCGTGGTCAAGATCCCGGTGGACAAGATCGGCGCGGTGATCGGCCCGAAGGGGCAGATGATCAACGCCATCCAGGACGAGACCGGCGCCCAGATCAGCATCGAGGACGACGGCACCATCTACGTCGGCGCCTCGGACGGGCCGGCCGCGGCCGCCGCGGTAGACCGGATCAACGCGATCGCCAACCCGCAGATGCCCAAGGTGGGCGAGCGGTTCCTGGGCACCGTGGTCAAGACCGCGGCGTTCGGCGCCTTCATCTCGCTGCTGCCGGGCAAGGACGGCCTGGTGCACATCTCCAAGCTGGGCAACGGCAAGCGGATCGGCAAGGTCGAGGACGTCGTCAACGTCGGCGACAAGCTGCAGGTGGAGATCGTCGAGATCGACCAGCGCGGCAAGATCAGCCTGGTGCCGGTGGCCGATGACGCCGCCAACGCCGGCGAGACGGTTCCGGCCGGATCGGGCGCCACCGAGGAGTAACCAGCGCTGCCTGTTCTGTCTTACGATCTGATTTACATAGAAGCGGGTGTCGGACTTCGGTCCGGCACCCGTTTTGTACGAGCTCGATTGATCGAGTCACCTATGCGAAGCCTCAGATCGGTTCAGAGAGATTTATGGTCATCGAGCTGTGATGTTGCGTGTTCTTGTCCCGACGCCCTGCAACTGATCGCAGCGCATGCCGGGGAGCGCTTATGGCAAGGGCCGGCGCTTGACCCGTAGCCGCTTCCCAAGCCACGCCAAGCGGGCGTGAAACACTAGACTTACGTGTTGACGATGAAGGGATGAGCTATGAGCGTAGCGACGCCACCACTCGATCGGTCGATGTCGAGCTCGGCGACGTACGACATCCCGCGGCTGCTGAACCTAGCCTCGACCGGCAAGCTGCGCGTCCCCCGATTTCAGCGATCGTTTGTGTGGGACGCGGCCGACGTTCGCCGTCTCTTCGACAGTATCTACCGCGGCTTTCCGATTGGGACGCTATTGCTATGGCGTCAGCAGGTGCCGGCTGAGTCCATTGCCTTTGGAGGTGTGCAGCTTAGAGCTCCAGCGTCAAGTGACGCACTCATGGTCGTGGATGGCCAGCAGCGCATCACAACTCTAGTAGCGGCGCTTTCTCCAGATCCCCTATTCGTAGATGAGCGCTTTGAGGTGTTTTTCGACTTGGCGCGCAGGCGGTTTGTCGGATCGAACCGGGGGATGCCCCCTCCGCGCTCAATCCCTGTACGCGAGACCCTTGAATCGCGCAGCCTACTTGCCTGGTTAAGAGGTCACGGCGATCAACTAGAGGAAAGCGACTTAGAACTTGCTGACGAGTTAGGCGGTGCCCTTCGGGATTATCGAGTGCCTGCTTATATCGTCGAGGGGAACGACGAGCGGCTGCTCCGCGAAGTCTTTGATCGAGTGAATAGCGCAGGCAAACCGATCACTCGCGCTCAAGTATTTCATGCTTTGTTTGCTAACGAGTCTCAGCCGGGTAGTCCTGCCACGGTTGTGCAGGAACTGCAGCGCACCGGATTCGGTGAGATCCCTGAAAGCCGTGTAGTGCAAAGTCTTCTGGCAATGCGTGGAGGAGACGTTCAGCGCGACATCCATGAAGAGTTCGCGGACGATGAAGATCCAGCGGATTGGTATGAACAGACCGAACATGCCCTGGATAGAAGCATTCAGTTCCTTAAAGCAGAGGGTGTTGTGCACCAGCTTCTATTGCCCTCAAGTTTTCCCCTTCCTGTGCTTGCCGCGTTCTTCCATTTGCACTCAGAACCAGAGCCGTCGGTGGAAAAACTTCTTTCCCGGTGGTTATGGCGCGGATGGGTTCACGGCTTCGGTCGCGAAGGTGGTCAAACCCCTACACTCAGGCGTGCAGTAAGAACAATAAATCCGAAGAAAAAACTTCCTCACTTGGCTCCGGATGAGTTCACAGCTGTTAAGGCTCTTTTGGAGCCTATCCGCGATCAGGAAATTGAGGAGCTGGGGCTATCCCCCTTTAGAACCGACAACGCGAATGCACGTTTGGTACTGATCACGTTAGCGTCCCTTAAGCCGCTTGATCCAGCGACAGGGAAGCCAATTGACGTTGCAGCGGCACTCGGTAAGTATGGCGTAGATGCAGTTGGTGACCTGGTTCCCCGAAAACGATCTGATGTCGGGGCTCGGGGCTTTTGGCTTCCGGACTGGGAGCCTCTCTCTGGGTTTGAAGATGATGCAATTCTAGCGAGTCACGCGATTACTCGGGAGGCCGCAGCCTTTTTGCGTGCTGGAGATATAACCAGCTTCCTGGCTGACCGGGCTGCACATGTGCAGGACCTCACCGTTGCCAGGGTGAACAGCAAGCTCGCTAGTGGCATGAATGCACGTCCACCGCTTTCGAGTCTTCTCGTTCCTGACCCTAAGTCTGAGTCTGCATGATTAAGGTCGATGCGCTGTTAGTCCAACTTCAGCGCCCTACGGGCGAATGGATAGACGTCGGAATCCTTCGATCTCGCGAGAACACTAACTGGTTTGAGGTAGACGATTCCTACTGGGCGCAGCCCCGACGTCCAGTTCTTGGACAGATTTTTGAGGATCGCCCCGTTAGCTGGAGGCCAAGTAGTCACGTGGCACTTCCTCGGTGGTTTTCCCACCTCCTGCCAGAAGGCCAGCTCCGACATGCGGTAGCCAATGCAGCTGGAATCCATGAAACGAGAGAGTGGCAACTCCTAGCAACGCTTGGAAGTGAAGACTTGCCGGGAGCTGTCCGTGTAGCTCCTTGGAACTCGGATTCTGCGACAGAGGCCCCGGCAGTTCAAGCTGAGGATGAAGAGGCACTGGGCGTTGATCCTGTGCTTAAATTTAGTCTCGCCGGCTTACAGATGAAATTTTCGATCCATAAATCTGCACGTGGCTTAACCGTTCCGGTTTCTGGTACGGCTGGCAATATGATTCTGAAGCTTCCGGATGGTCGACCTGGCTTTCAAGGCGTCCCCGAAGCAGAGTTCGCTGCTATGACGCTTGCTGGGGCAGTTGGTATTCAAATTCCACAGGTACAGCTGTTATCTGCACGTGAGGTCAAGGGTCTCGGAGAGTGGGCGGAAGTAAGCAACCGGCTGTCGTTTGCGGTGGCTCGATTCGACCGTTCAGAAGATGGGCGGCGAGTACACGCAGAAGAGTTTGCACAAATTCTCGATATACCTCCAGCGCGGGAGCGATCGAAGTATGATTATACCATTTTGAAGCGATTGCTAACGTTGCCGCAGGGCTAGCAGGCTTAGAAACTGTAAGCGAAGTAATCGATCGGATCGTTCTTAATGTTCTCGTTGGCAACGGTGATGCCCACCTCAAAAATTGGGCAATGACCTACCCCGATGGAATGAATCCTCGGTTGAGCCCAGTGTACGATGTTGTTCCTACGGTACTATATATGAAGGCAGACAACTTAGGGCTTAATTTAAATGGCTCAAAAGGGTTCGAAGAAGTGACTCCCGGGAGTTTTTACCGAATGGGTGCCGTCACTGAGTACGGCGTAGCTAACGCAATTTCAAGGGCGACTAACGCTGCTGAGCGCGTCCTTGACTCATGGTCACTACTCAAAGATACATTGCCAACGCCACAGTACGAGCATCTGACGCGCCGTCTCACAACGCTTCCACTCGCTGGACTACGTAAGGAATAAGTGTACTTATTATAGTACCGAAATTATTGATTGCCACAATGCGAACGTGCTGCCGGCAGAAGCATTGCGAGCCTACGCAAAGCTGAACACCATGCTGTAGCCGGTCGCCCCAACTTCAATCTCTGAAGTGCGCGGCTTAGCGATTCCAGTGGCGTTGCTGATACTCGGCGGGCGACGGCCTCGGCTCGGTGGACGGGTCGATGGCCGCCGACAACGAGGCAGACCGCATAGAGGCCCGCTACCCGGACGGCTCGCCGGTGGTCCTAGTTGACTGGGTCGGCTGGAGCGCGGGACCCGTGTCAGCAACGGAACTCGAAGCCGGCCAGCGGCCAAGCATCGAGGGTTGCTGCACACGCTCGGTGCCAGCCACGGCTGGACTGACACGGGCACTGCATGCGTTGACCGGTTGGCCGCTCATTCCGCCGTCCGATGCAGGGCGTCGGGAATGGGCGCGCAGAGCGGTTGGTTGTCGGGGAGGATCGCAGTATTGTCTTGTAGTCCGATCGGAAAGACAGAGCCAATAGGAGTTTGGATGAGAACGACCACCCACGCCACCTCCCGCAGGGGTGCGGCGTTAGTCGCAGCCGCAGTGTCTGTCCTGCTGGCGCTGACCGGCTGCTCGTCGTCCAATGCCTCGGCCGGCGGCCAGCTGTCCCTGGTCGCGTTCTCGGTGCCCAAGCCCGCCTACGAGGCGCTCACGGCGGCGTTCTCGGCCACCGACAAGGGCAAGGGCGTCAGCTGGGCCGCCTCCTACGGCGCCAGCGGCACCCAGAGCCAGTCGGTCAGCAACGGCCAGAAAGCCGACTACGTCGCGCTCTCGCTTGAGCCGGACATGACCAAGCTGGTGCCTAAGTTCGTCGATCCGAGCTGGAACACCGGCCCCACCAAAGGCATGGTGTCGAGCTCGGTCGTCGTGATCGCGGTGCGCAAGGGCAATCCGCTGCAGATCAAGGGCTGGGACGACCTGATCAAGCCCGATGTCGACATCGTCACGCCCGACCCCGGCTCCTCCGGCGGGGCCAAGTGGAACGTCCTGGCCGCCTACGCCCACATCCTCGCCCACGGCGGGACCGAGGCGCAGGCGCAGGACTACCTCAAGGCGTTCTTCGCCAACGTGGTCAGCAAGCCCTCCAGCGCCGCCAACGCGACCTCGACGTTCCTCAACGGCACCGGTGACGTGCTGCTGTCCTATGAGAACGAGGCCATCGCGGCGCGGCAGAAGGGCCAGCCGCTGGACTACGTGGTTCCGGCCGAGTCGATCCTGATCGAGAACCCGGGAGCAGTCACCAAGACCGCGCCGCAATCGGCCAAGGACTTCCTGGAGTTCGTGCGCGGCGAGGCGGGGCAGAAGGTCTTCATCGCCAAGGGCTTCCGGCCGGTGATCTCCGACGTCGCGGTGGGCAGCGTGGCCGGCGCCAACGACCCGGCCAACCCGTTTCCGGAGGTCGCCAAGCTGCAGACCATCGCAGACCTCGGTGGCTGGAGCGCGGTGAACAAGAAGTACTTCGACAAGACCACCGGAATCGTGACCCGGATCATCAGCGGCGCCAGTGGCTGAGCTCAGGGTCGCGCCGGCCGGGTTGAGGCCCGCGCCGCGGAGACAGGCCAGCCGACCTTCGGAGGAGCGGCAGCGACTGGGCGCCGCCTCGGGCGCGGGCCTGGGGCTGGCGGTGCTCTGGCTGAGCCTGCTGGTGCTGGTGCCGCTGGCCGCGGTGGTGGCCAAGGGAGCCGGCGCCGGGCTGGATGACTTCTGGGCCGCCGTCACCACCTCAGAGGCGTTGTCGGTGATCCGGCTGACCGTGCTGGCCGCTGTCGCGGTCAGCCTGATCAACGCGGTGATGGGCACCCTGATCGCCTGGGTGCTGGTGCGCGAGGACTTCGCCGGCAAGCGGGTGCTCGAGGTGCTGATCGACATTCCGTTCGCCCTGCCGACGATCGTCGCCGGGCTGGTGCTCAACACCCTGTACGGCCCGCACAGCCCGATCGGGGTGAACTGGTACGCCACCCGGCCGGGTGTGCTGGTGGCGCTGCTGTTCGTGACCCTGCCGTTCGTGGTGCGCACCGTCGAGCCGGTGCTGCTGTCGCTGGAGACCGACGCCGAGCAGGCCGCCGCCTCGCTCGGCGCAGGTCCCATCCGGACGTTCACGCGGATCGTGCTGCCCGCCATCGTGCCGGCGATCGCCGCGGGGGCCTCGCTGGCGTTCGGCCGGGCGATGGGGGAGTACGGCGCGGTCATCCTGATCTCCGGCCAGCTGCCCCGGACCCAGGTCGCCTCGCAGTACATCTTCCAGCAGATCGAGAGCGGCTACCTGCCCGACGCCGCGGCGACGGCGACCGTGCTGCTGCTGATCAGCGTGCTGGTGCTGGCCTCGCTGCGCGGCCTGCAGCGCTGGGCGGCGCGCCGTGGCTGAGCGAGCAGTGGCCGAGCGGGCGGGGGACGAGCGGTCAGGGGCTGAGCGAGCGGTCACAGCGCAGTCCCGGCCGGTGACCGGCCGGCCGGCCCGGCGGCGGCGGACCAGCCGCAGTCGGTGGGCGCTGCGCCTGGTGGCGGTGGGCTACGTGGGCATCCTGGTGGCCCTGCCGGTGGGACTGGTGCTGTGGCGCGCCGTCGACCAGGGCGCGGGCGCCTTCGTCGACGCCGTCAGCGGTCCCGAGGCGATGGCCGCCTTCCGGCTGACCGCGATCGTGGCCGGGTCGGCGGTGGTGATCAACACCGTCTTCGGGGTGGGCGCGGCGCTGCTGCTGGCCCGCTACCAGTTTCGTGGCCGGCGGCTGATGGACCTGCTGATCGACCTGCCGATCTCGGTGTCGCCGATCATCGTGGGGCTGGCGCTGATCCTGGCGTTCGGCTGGACCACCGGCTGGTTCGGTCCGGCGCTGCAGGACGCCGGCGTGCAGCTCATCTTCGCCACCCCGGGAATGGTGCTGGCGACCGCGTTCGTGTCACTGCCGCTGGTGGTCCGCGAGGTGCTGCCGGTGCTCACCGAGACCGGCCTGGAGCAGGATCAGGCCGCCCGGTCCCTGGGCGCCAACGCCGTGCAACGGTTCCGCCGGATCACCCTGCCCACCATCAAGTGGGCCCTGGCCTACGGCGTGGTGCTCAGCGTCGCCCGAGCGCTGGGTGAGTTCGGCGCCGTCCGGGTGGTCTCGGGCAACGTCGGCGGCCAGACCCAGACGGTGACGCTGCTGGTCGACGAGCGCGCCGAGCAGTTCGAGCCGGGCGCGTACCAGCTCTCGGTGGTGCTGATCGCGGTGGCCGCGCTGAGCATCGTGATCATCTCGATAATCCGTCCTCGCGAGCAGAGTGAGAAGTAGGCAATGGGCATCCAGACCCGGGGTATCACCAAGCGCTTCGGCGACTTCGTCGCGCTGGAGGACATCGACCTCGACGTCGCGAGCGGTCAGCTGACCGCGCTGCTCGGTCCCAGCGGCGGCGGCAAGTCCACCCTGCTGCGGATCATCGGCGGCCTGGAAGAGGCCGACAGCGGGTCGGTGGTGATCGACGGCGTGGAGGCCACCGACATCCCCGCTCAACGCCGCAACGTCGGCTTCGTCTTCCAGCACTACGCGGCCTTCAAGCACCTGTCGGTCTACCGGAACGTCGCCTTCGGCCTGGAGATCCGCAAGCGGCCCACCGCTGAGATCCGGCAGCGGGTGCAGGAGCTGCTGGAACTGGTGCACCTGGACCAGTTCGCCGACCGGCTGCCGTCCCAGCTCTCCGGCGGGCAGCGGCAGCGGATGGCGCTGGCCCGGGCGCTGGCCGTCGAGCCGAGAGTGCTGCTGCTGGACGAGCCGTTCGGCGCGCTGGACGCCAAGGTGCGCAAGGAGCTGCGGGACTGGCTGCGCCGGCTGCACGACGAGGTGCACGTCACCACCGTGTTCGTCACCCACGATCAGGAGGAGGCGCTGGAGGTCGCCGACTCGCTCGTGGTGATCAACCACGGCCGGATCGAGCAGGTCGGCAGCCCCAATGAGCTCTATGACCATCCGGTCAACGACTTCGTGATGGGCTTCCTCGGCCCGGTGACCCGGCTGGGCGAGCACCTGGTCCGCCCCCACGACATCGAGGTGCTGACCGCCGACAGCGTCGGAGCGGTGCCGGCCAGCGTGCGACGGCTCACCCGGGTGGGCTTTCAGGTCCGGGCCGAACTGCGCGCGGACGGGCCCGGGCTGGGTGGATCGGCGCCCGGCGGATCGGCACCCGGCGGATCGGCGACGCAGGGATCAGAGCTCGGCGGGCCTGCTTCCGACGAGCTCGCCACCGCTGTGCAGCTGACCCGCGGCCAGGCCGACGCGCTGGGCCTGCGGGTCGGCAGCCGGGTGTGGTTGCGGCCCTCGCCGCACGCCAGCGTGCTGACGGCTGGCTGAGCGAGGGCTCGGCTGAGCCGGGCGCGACCGGGCTGCTCGGCCAGGCGGGGCGGGGCTGGGCGGGGCGTGGGCGTGGGCGGGGCGTGGGCGAGCTTTCCTCCTTTTCCCACCGGGTTTGAGAGTATGCGCGGGTGGAGATCTCAGCGAAGAGTGACTACGCGGTGCGGGCACTGCTGGCCCTGGCGGCCCGGGCGCCCGACCTGGTCAAGATCGACGTCGTGGTGGGTGAGCAGCAGCTGCCCCGAAAGTTCGTCGAGGCGATTCTGGGCGACCTGCGGCGGGCCGGCATCGTCCGGTCGATGCGTGGCTCCGAGGGCGGCTACGCCCTGGCCCGGCCGGCCAGCGAGATCTCGATCGGCTCGGTGATCCGAGCCGTCGACGGACCGCTGGCCGAAGTCCGGGGCCTGCGTCCGGACGAGATGAACTACACCGGCCTGGCCCAGCACCTGCCCGGCCTGTGGGTGGCGGTGCGGGCCAGCCTGCGCAAGGTGCTGGACGAGACCTCGCTGCAGCAACTGCTCACCGGCAAGCTGCCGCCGCACGTGCGCAAGATGGTGGATGACCCGCAGGCCTGGGCCCGGCGCGCCCGGTGACGGCGCGAGCCGATCAAGAGGGCGAGCGGATGCGACTGGAGCTGGTTCTCGGCGACATCACCGAGCAGCACGTCGATGCGGTGGTCAATGCCGCGAACTCCAGCCTGCTCGGCGGTTCGGGAGTGGACGGGGCCATACATCGCAGGGGCGGGCCGGAGATCGTCCGGGCTTGCCGGGCACTGCGCGCCGACGCCTATCCGCACGGGCTGCCGACCGGCCACGCCGTGGCGACCACCGCCGGCCGGCTGCCGGCCCGCTGGGTGATCCACACCGTCGGGCCGGTCTACTCCGACACCGAGGACCGCGGCGACCTGCTGCGCTCCTGCTACCGCCGGTCGCTGCAGGTGGCTGACGAGCTGGGCGCCGGCTCGGTCGCGTTTCCGCTCGTCTCGGCAGGGGCCTACCGATGGCCGGTGCGCAGCGCCGTCGAGGTGGCCGTGGACGTGCTGCGCTCGGCACGGCCGCCAGGCACGTCCGTCAAGACAGCGCGGTTGGTGCTCTGGCAGCCCGAGACGCTCGACATCGCGCGCGAGGTGCTGGCCGCTGCCACCGGGTCAGCGGGCGGCACCGCTTAGGCTGTCAGCGTGAGCACCCGTGCGAAGACCCGGACCCTGCCCGTCTCAGGCGGTGGCGTGATCAAACGGACCGTGCTGCCCGGCGGCCTGCGCATCGTCACCGAGGCGATGCCAGGCGTGCGCTCGGCCAGCGTCGGCATCTGGGTCGGCGTCGGCTCACGTGACGAGTCGCCCTCGGTCGCCGGCGCCAGCCACTTCCTGGAGCACCTGCTGTTCAAGGGCACCCGGCAACGGTCGGCGCTGGACATCGCGATGGCGATGGACACCATCGGCGGTGAGTTCAACGCCTTCACCGAGAAGGAGCACACCTGCTTCTACGCCACCGTGCTGGACCAGCAGCTGCCGATCGCGGTCGACATCATCGCCGACGTGGTGCTCAATGCCACCATCGCCGCCGCCGACGTCGACGTCGAGCGCACCGTGGTGCTGGAAGAGATCTCGATGCGCGATGACGACCCCTCGGACCTGGTGCACGACGAGTTCTCCGCCGCGCTGTTCGGAGACTCGCCGCTGGGCAGGTCCATCCTGGGCAGCGAGGACTCGATCAACCAGCTGAGCCGGAGGCAGATCCACGGCTACTACTCGCGGCGCTACCGGCCCTCGGAGATGGTGGTCTCGGTCGCCGGCAACATCTCCCACGCCGAGGTCGTCCGGTTGGTGCGCGCCGCTTTCACCGGTCGGCTCTTCGACGGCGACGCCGGCGCCCAGCCCCGTCCGGACCGCCGGCTGCACACCGCGCCGGTCCGGCCGGTCAGCGTCGTGGCCGATGACACCGAGCAGGCCAACATCGTCCTGGGGTCGATGGGGTTGTCCCGCTTCGACGAGCGCCGCTTCGTCCTGGGAGTGCTGACCACGGCGATCGGCGGTGGCATGTCCTCGCGGCTGTTCCAGCAGATCCGTGAACAGCGGGGCCTGGCCTACTCCACCTACTCCTTCACCTCCTCCTACGCCGGCGACGGGCTGTTCGGCCTGTACGCCGGCTGCCAGCCCGGCAAGGCTGACGAGGTGGTCTCGATCATGACGTCGGTGTTGCGCTCGGTCGCCGCCGACGGCCTCAGCGCCGACGAGATCGAGCGCGGCAAGGGCCAGTTGCGCGGAGGCATGGTGCTGGGCCTGGAGGACTCCGGATCGCGGATGACCAGGATCGGCAAGGCAGAGCTGACCTATGGCGACGTGCTGGGCCTGGATGACCTGCTGGGGCTGGTCGAGGCGGTCACCCTCGATCAGGTCAACGAGCTGGCCGCCGAGCTGGCCGCCCAGCCGACCTGCCTGACCGTGGTGGGCCCGTTCGGCGAGCACGACTTCGACTCTGCCGTCTAGAGCGGTCGCAGAAGGGACTCTGGAAAGTGAGCGAACTGATTGCGGTGGCGGTGCTGGGCGCGCGCGGCCGGATGGGCCAGCAGGTCTGCGCCGCGGTGGAGGCGGCCGCAGACCTGGAACTGGTGGCCTCGATCGACCTCGGCGATCCGATCTCGGCCGCCGTCGAGTCGGGCGCGAAGGTGCTGGTGGACTTCACCCATCCCGACGGTGTGATGGACAACCTGGCCTTCGCGGTCGAGCACGGCATGCACGCCGTCGTGGGCACCACCGGATTCACCGACGACAAGCTGAGCACCGTGGCGCAATGGCTGGCCGACAAGCCCGAGCTGGGGGTGCTGGTGGCGCCGAACTTCGGCATCGGCGCGGTGCTGGCGATGAAGTTCGCCCAGCTGGCAGCGCCCTATTTCGAATCGGCCGAGGTCATCGAGCTGCACCATCCGCAGAAGGTGGACGCGCCGTCGGGCACCGCCACCTCCACCGCGCGGCTGATCGCGGCGGCCCGCGGCCGAGCCGGCATGAGCGCCCCGCCGGACGCGACCACGGCCGAGGTCGACGGCGCCCGGGGCGCCGACATCGACGGGGTGCGGGTGCACTCGGTCCGGGCCACCGGCCTGGTCGCCCATCAAGAGGTGCTGTTCGGCACCGAGGGCGAGACGCTGACGATCCGGCACGACTCGCTGAACCGGTCCTCGTTCATGCCCGGGGTGCTGCTGGCCGTCCGCGAGGTCGGCAACCGGCCGGGCCTCACCGTCGGCCTGGACTCGTTGCTGGGGCTGTGACCGGGGCCGAAGGCGAACCGGCGCGCGCCAGGCGGGTCAACCCGCTGGCGGTGGTCGCCGTGCTGGTGGCGGCGATGGCGTTCTACTTCGCGCTGATCGGCTACCGCGGGCTGTACCTGCTGGGCGAGGACCGTTGGGTCCTCAAGGCGCTGGGGGCCGCCGTCCTGGTGCTGCCGGTGGTCGGCGGCTGGGTGGTGGTCGCCGAACTGCGCTTCGGCCTGGCCAGCCAGCGGCTGGAGCGCCGGATGCGCGAGGCGGGGGAGTCCACCGCGCTGCCGGCGCTGCCCAGGCTGCCGTCGGGCCGGCTGGACCGCGCGGCGGCCGACGGCTGGTTCGACCAGCAGCGGTCTGTGGTCGAGCGCGCTCCGCAGGACTGGCGGGCCTGGTTCCGGCTGGCCCAGGCCTATGACCTGGCCGGGGACCGCAAGCGGGCCCGCGAGGCGCTGCGCACCGCCATCGACAAGGCCGGGCAGGGCAGCTAGCCAGCGCCGGGCGGCAGATCCGGCCGGTGCGTCAGGAACCAGTCGATCTTGCGAGCAGCGTCCTCCGGCGCTTGACAGCAACGCCATCGGCGACTCCACGCCCACCTTTGACGCACCGGTTCGAAGACGTCAGTCCAGAGGTCGTAGGCGCACAGTCCGTGCGCGCGCAGGACACCGCGCCAGCGCCGCTCGACCAGGACCTCGATTCCCGTCGCCTGATGCCGCTCGTTCAACGCCGCGGCCGCAGCGGCGAGTTCTCGCTCAAGGTCGTCGCTCACACGACCGGAGGGTAATGCGGATGCCCCCGCATCGTGGGACCTCCTCACGCCCTGACAGCGGCTCGCTAGCGCTCGCCGCGGTGTGGGATTGCGCGGCTGCCTAGCGCTCGCCGCGGCGCACCACGGGGATGTCGGACTGGCCGACGTTCTTCTCCAGCCAGTCGATCAGCGGCTGCATCGCGCGCCAGGCCTTGACCACCTCGGCCTTCACGCGCGGGGTCCGCAGCCAGTCCGGGGAGCCGAACTCGCGGGTGGCGTAGATCGACTTGCGCCGCAGCAGGTCCTGGCGCGGGTGGTCCTTGGGGTAACCGCTCGGAATCCGGCTCAGCTGCTCGCCGTTGATCACCAGCCGGGCCTTCTCGGCGAGGGCGATCACCTGCGTCAGCGCCTGGCCCGGCAGCTCCTCGGCGACCGCCCGGCGGTAGCGGGACAGCTGGTCAGAGGCCATGTCGTAGAAGCCGCCGCTGGCGTACAGGCCCGCCGCCGAGACCTGCAGGTAGCGCCGGGACTCGGCGAAGTAGACGCCCTGGTGGGTCTTGTACGGCGTCTTGTCCTTGGAGAACCGGACGTCGCGAAACGGCCGGAAGAACTTGGCCGTGCCGAACTCCGGACCCAGCTCGGCGGCCAGCTCCTGCAGCGGCGCCTTGACCTGCTCGTCATAGACCTGGCGGTGCGCCGTCCAGAACGACTTGGAGTTGTCAGCCTCGAGGTCTTCGTAGAAGTCCAGCGCGGCGAAGGAGATCCCGTCGAAGCTCATCAGGGCGTCTCTTCTGCCTCAGCAAGCGAGGCGTGCAGCCGCAGTTCGGTGACCGAGCCGGCGCCGGTGTCCAGATCGCGCCGCAGGCCGTCGGCCTCCCAGCCGGCTGAGCGGTAGAACTGCAGCGAGACGGCGTCGGCCACCGGCACCCAGGCCACCAGCCGGCTGGCGCCGGCCGCCCGCGCGGTGTCGGCCACCGCCGCCAGCAGCCGTGAGCCGTGCCCGCGCCGGCCCCAGCGCGGCTCGACCAGCAGCATGCTGATCGCGGCGGTCGTGTCGGGGTCGGGGTCCTGTGGCTGGCGGTCGGCGTCCGGGCCGAAGGCGGTGAAGCCGACCCGGGACTCACCTTCCATCGCCACCAGCACGTGGTGACTCAACGACGGCGGCGCGGTGATCGCGGCGTGCCAACTGGCCGCGACGTCCTCGACGCTCAGCGCCTGCAGGATCTCGGCGGGCAGCACTGTCTGGTACGCCAGCCGCCAGGTGTCGAGCTGGATCCGGGCCAGGTCGGCCACGTCGTCCGCGCTTGCCGGCCGAACACTCACATCTGCCACGCCAGACAGCCTAGGCGACTCGGTCCTACGCCGGTCGGCGTGGCCAAGCCGCTGTCAGACCGACATGGTCAAATGGGGCATGCCCTCAGCTGACCTGTCCGCCGCGGCGGCGCGGCGGATCGCCCTGGCGGCCCAGGGCTTCGGCTCACCGCGGCCTGCCGGGGCGGTCACCGCCCGGCACATCCGCAAGGTGGTCGACACCATGGGGCTGTTGCAGCTGGACTCGGTCAACGTGCTGTCCCGGTCGCACTACCTGCCGGTGTTCGCCCGGCTCGGGCCCTACCCTCGCGAGATCCTGGACCGGCTGACCGGGCACACCGCCGGCCGGTTGCAGCGTGAGTACGTCGAGTACTGGGCGCACGAGGCGTCGCTGATCCCACTGGCCACCCACCCGCTGTTGCGCTGGCGGATGGCGCGGGCCCACGACGAGTCCTGGGGCGGTATGCAGCGGATCGCCAAGGAGCAGCCGCAGCTGCTGGACGAGATCCGCCGGCTGATCGCCGAGCGGGGGCCGATCCGCAGCGCCGACGTGACGCAGGAGCGCCGGCCGCGCACGCCGGGTCAGATGTGGAACTGGAACGACGGCAAGGTGGCCCTGGAATACCTGTTCTGGGCGGGCGAGGTGGGCGCGGCCCGCCGGGTGAACTTCGAACGGCAGTACGACCTCATCGAGCGGGTGTTGCCGGCGCACATTCACAGCCAGCCGACGCCGGCTCGGGCCGACGCCCAGCGGGAGCTGGTCAGGATCGCCGCCCGGGCCTACGGCGTGGCCACCGAGCCGGACCTGGGCGACTACTTCCGGCTGCCCCGGGCCGAGTCGAAGCTGCGGGTCGCCGAACTCGTCGAGGCCGGTGAGCTGCTGCCGGTGACGGTCGCGGGCTGGAACGCCCCCGGCTACCTGTGGCCGGCGGCGCGCCGGCCCCGCCAGGTGCGGGCCAGGGCGCTGCTCAGCCCGTTCGACCCGCTGATCTGGTTCCGGGACCGGGCCAAGAGGCTGTTCGGCTTCCACTACCGGATCGAGATCTACACCCCGGCCGCGCAGCGGGTGCACGGCTATTACGTGCTGCCGTTCCTGCTCGGCGAGTCTCTGGTGGGCCGGGTGGACCTCAAGGCCGACCGGCAGGCCGGCGTGCTCAGGGTCCAGTCGGCCTGGGGCGAGCCCGACGTCAAGCACGATGAGGTCGCCGTCGAGCTGGCCGCGGAGCTGGCCGAGCTGGCGGCCTGGCTCGGGCTCGACGGCGTGCAGGTCACCGGCCCGGGCGACCTGGCGCCGGCGCTGGCGGCCGCGTTAAGCGCCACGGTCGGCTAGCCGGCTGACCTTCTCGGCCCGTCGCCAGCGTCTCGGATGACCCGTTCCAGGTACTTCGTGATCTCGTCGGGCGGCATACCAAGCTCGCGAAGGTCGATAGCTAGGTTCTTCAACGCCCGAGTGGCTGCTTCCTCAAAGTGGTCCAACTCCGCCGCCAACCGCACGTACAACGTGGCTGCTTCCTCGTCGGCATCTCTGGCGGCTACGTGTTGAGATAGCGCTGACAGGTAGATGCCGAGTCTAACGAGACTCTGAGCGAGGTCGGGGGTGAACGCGTCGGGCTGGGCGTCGGCTAGGGCGCGGCGCAGCTGGACGGCTTCGGTGATGGCGGTCAGAGCCTCCTCGCGGTGGCCCAATGCGGCCAGCCCGTTGGACAGGTTGTTCAGCGAGGTGGCTAGGTCAGAGGTAAACGCGTCGGGCCGGACGGTGGCCAGGGCGCGGTAGAGGTCGGTGGCTTCGATGATCGCGGTCAGGGCCTCCTCGCGGCGGCCCAGATCGGCCAGCCGATTGGACAGGTTGTTCAGCGACCTGGCCAGGTCGGGGGTGAACGCCTCGGGTCGGGCGGCGGCCAGGGCGCGGCGCAGCTGGACGGCCTCAGTGATCACGGTCAGGGCCTCCTCGTGGCGGCCCAGGTCGGCGAGCCCGTTGGACAGGTTGTTCAGCGACCTGGCCAGGTCGGGGGTGAACACCTCGGGCCGGGCGGCGGCCAGGGCGCGGTAGAGGTCGGTGGCTTCGGTGATCGTAGTCAGGGCTTCCTCGTGGCGGCCCAGGTCGGCCAGCTCGTTGGACAGGTTGTTCAGCGACCCAGCCAGGTCGGGGGCGAACGCCTCGGGCCGGGCGGCGGCCAGGGCGCGGGAGAGGTCGGTGGCTTCGGTGATGGCGGTCAGGGCTTCCTCGTGGCGGCCCAGGTCGGCCAGCCCGCCGGTGAGGTTGTTCAGCGACATGGCCAGGTCGGCGGTGAACGCGTCGGGCCGGGCGGCAGCCAGGGCGCGGCGCAGCTGGACGGCTTCGGTGATCGCGGCCAGGGCTTCCTCGTGGCGGCCCAGGCCGGCGAGCCCGTTGGAGAGGTTGTTCAGTGAGGCGGCGAGGTTGGGGGTGAACGCCTCGGGCTGGGCGGCGGCTAGTGCCCGACGCAGCTGGACGGCTTCGGTGATCGCGGCGAGGGCCTCCTCGCGGCGGCCCAAGGCGGCCAGCCGATTGGACAGGTTGTTCAGTGACGTGGCGAGGTCGGGGGTGAACGAGTCGGGTCGGGCGGTGGCTAGTGCCCGGCGCAGCTGGACGGCTTCGGTGATCGCGGCGAGGGCCTTCTCGCGGCGGCCCAGGTCGGCCAGCCGGATGGACATGTTGTTCAGCGACCCGGCCAGGTCGGGGGTGAACGCCTCGGGCTGGGCGGTGGCCAGGGCGCGGCGCAGCTGAACAGCTTCGGTGATCGCCGTCAAGGCCTCCTCGCGGCGGCCCAGATCGGCCAACCGATTGGACAGGTTGTTCAGCGAGGTGGCGAGCTCGGGGGTGAACGCGTCGGGCTGGGCGTCGGCTAGGGCGCGGCGCAGCCGGACGGCTTCGTTGATCGTGGTAAGGGCCTCCTCGCGGCGGCCCAGATCGGCCAACCGATTGGACAGATTGTTCAGCGAGGTGGCGAGGTCAGAGGTGAACGCCTCGGGCTGGGCGGTGGCCAGGGCGCGGTAGTGGTCGGTGGCTTCGGTGATCGCGATCAGGGCCTCTTCGCGGCGGCCCAGATCCGCCAGCCGGATGGAGAGGTTGTTCAAGGCAGAGGACAAATGAGGCTTGGTGTCGCTGTTTGGAAGCCTTCGAAGTGCCTGGACGAGGGCTGCGGACAGGTGTACGGCGGCTTCAGCGAGGATGAGACTCTGGTCGGGCATCTGGTTGGCGAAAGAACTGAGCTGGCGGGGGCCGAACGTGTCAGCTGCGGTGGTGACTGCGGCGAGCAACGGCTGCGGTTCCGCCGTTTCGGTGATTACCTGCAGGGCAAGGCCGGCAAGAGCGAGGCCGAGGTCGCTGCCGCTGAACAGGTCGATCAGCTGCTGATGGAGCTGATCTTTGGTGCTGTCGCTGACGGTGGGGTTGGCAAGGACTCGAGCGAGCACAGTCAGCGCCTGGTGTTGCTGGGCGTGACTAGCTGCGTTCATGAGTTGGAGGAGCAGTGACGGTCGGCGGCTGAGGATGTCGGCAACGAGGTGCTCACCCATCCGGTCGGGTTGCAGGCCGCCCCACTCATGGCCGGACGCGGCGGGGTAGAGCTCGCTTAGCCAGTCCGCGACGGCCTTGCGGTCGTCCTCGGTCCGCTGCTGCATCCCCGGTAGCGGGGTGAGCACCGCCAGCGCCTCATCGCGGCTCGCGGCACCGCACAGAGTCGCTACGGTGACCGCCTGGGCGAGGCTATCCCGGTGCAGGCCTAGCCGGGCGGGGGCGGTCGCAGCCCAGTACTTCTGCTCGTGCCGACTGATCAGCTCCTGCTCGGCGGCCACGCTCCCGGGTGACCCACTGGCAGGTGGGTTGGCGTCTGCGGTGGCCAGCAGACGGAGCAGGGCCGCCAGCTGAAGTGTGAGCGGGCTGCCGTAGCCCGAATCGTCCAGGTCAGATGGCGGGGTCAGGGCCTGGGCGTGAGCGGCCCAGTCCACGCCAGGAACGATCGTGGGCAGCGTGGGAAGGCGGGTCGCGAACGCGGACACCGCGGTTTCGAACGCCGCTGCCCGGGCGGTCGCAGTGGTGTCCAGGGGCGCGAGCTGCTCGGTGGCGCCGACAGGGCCGGCCAGGTCACGGGCAAGCTGATCCCACCACTCCCCGGCGGCGCGGGCCAGCAGCAGCAGCCGGACCGGCGCTCCATCACCTGCCCACAAGCGGCGCAGCAGGTCAGCGATCTCGGCGGCGCGGGTCTCGGCGTAGTCGATGACGAGCAACACCGGCGCGGCCGTGTCGGCGAGCCGATCAACCGGCAGCTGGTTCTGGGCGGTGGGTTCGGAGAGGAAACCGGCGAGCCAGGCTCGGCCGGCGTGCTGGGTGGCACTGTGCTGGCCATGGGCGCTGGGCCGGCCGTTGACAGCCGTCACCAGTTGGCGGGCCAGCCGGGTCTTGCCGAGCCCGCCCTGCCCGGTGATCAGCCGGACGTCAATGTCCGCGTGGGAGTCGGTGCACCACTCGACGAGCTCTGTGAGCAGCTCGGTGCGGCCGTAGAAGTCGACGGTCTCGTAGTCCGCGCGCAACAGCATCGCCGGTGAGGTCCGCTCCGGACGGCGACGGCGGATCTGGCTCTGCTGGGCGGCCGTGGTCAGCAAGGGAGCCAGTTCGACAGAATCCAGCACAGCGGGCACCTGGTGCTGGATCAGCAGCGTGCGGAACCCTTCGTCGGCCATGAAGCGGTAGGCCGGGATCGCGGTGAGCCGGCCGTGACCGTACCCGTCGGTGTCGATCACCAGGACCGCGGTGAGCAACCCGTCGCAGAACACCCCAGCTCCGGACGAGCCCGACCACGGCGATGGAAACTTGTCGTTGGGCACCGGCGCAGCGGAGGTGATGTTCAGATCATGGCGTCCGGTTACCACTCCGCCTGCCGGATTGATGGTGGCGCTGATCTGATCGGATTCCCGGACACCGTTGGGCTCGCGCTGCACCCGCGGAAAGCCGGTAGCCTCGCACCGCACGTCGGGGGATCGGCCGGTCAGCCGGCCCCATCGCACCGGTCCCATCGGAGGCGGTGACCAGTCCCGGTCGATGATCTCCAGCAGGGCTACGTCCAGATCGGCTGCGCTGGCGCTGCTGCGGTGCTCAGCCGGCCAGCAGACTCGTGCCTCGAAAAGTCGAGGCGCCTCCGGCGGCCCGACGACGATGCTGGTCAACGGCGCGCCGGAGGACTCGTCGAACACCACATGAGCGGCCGTGAGGACCAGCCGGGCGGCGATCAACGTGGCTGAGCCGACCGACACCTTCTCACCGCCCGGCAGGTCCGCCTTGACCAGCAGCACCCTCTCGGGCGGCACACCCACCATGACTCAGCGCCCGGCCCTCAGCGGCGTTCTTCGCGGTCGCCGCGTTGGGTTTCCTGGCCGCTTCGGAGCGAGCCGCTCTGGCGCACTTCCTGGTCACTGACCCTGAGCTTTCCGCCGGCGGGGTCCAGCGGAGTCAGCTGCATGGTCACCTTCTGGGTCGACTCGGCGGCGTGCTTGCCGCTGACGCCAGCGTCGACCACCCAGAACTTGACCCCTGCCCGGCCTTCGGCCTCCCGGCGGGTCAGCAGGGTGAACTCGACCGATATCGGCCCGACCTCAATCGGAAAGGCTGGATCACGCTCGGCGTGCGCGGCGCGCAGTTGATCGCGCAGCGCGGAGATGAAGTCGACCAGCGGAACTGGCTCCTGCGTTATGTCCACAATGACCCCCGAGGCGACCTTGGTAACGTCGAATTGATCATGCCATCGGCAGGTTGGTCCATCACAATGCACATGGCAAAGAGGTAGCTGTGCCCGGCTAGGCGGCAAGAGAGGCAGGCGATGACGGCTTTTCCCGAGCTGCTCGACGACGCCCGGCGGCTCAGCGACGCCGGCCGGCGGCAGATCCTCGGCATCACCGGCCCACCCGGAGCGGGCAAGTCCACGCTGGCGCAGCGGCTGGTGGCCGCGCTCGGACCGCAGCGGGCCGTGCTGGTGGGCATGGACGGCTTTCACCTCGCCGACGCCGAGTTGCGCCGCACCGGCCGGCGGGCTCGCAAGGGCGCGCCGGACACCTTCGACCGCGCTGGCTACGCGTCCCTGCTGGACCGGTTGCGCCGCGAGCCGGGAACCGTCTACGCGCCTGCGTTCGACCGTGCGATCGAGGACTCCATCGCCGCGGCGGTGGCGGTGCCGCCAGAAGCGCCGCTGGTCGTCACCGAGGGCAATTACCTGTTGCTGTGGCCTGAGATCCGCCCGCTGCTGGACCAGGTCTGGTACCTCGACCCGCCTGCCCAAGCCCGCCGGGACGCCCTGATCGCCCGGCACGTGGCTTTCGGCAAGAGCGAGGCCGAGGCCGAGGACTGGGTGCTGGGCTCGGACGAGCGCAACGCCGAGGCGGTCGCCGCCGGCCGGGAGCGGGCCGACCGGGTGCTGGGCTGGACCGCTGACTGAGGACTGGGCGGCGTCTGACCCGTCGACCCTGTCGATCCCGGTCGACCATGGGCGTTAACGCCCGGTACTGCCCGACCCGGCGGTAGCGTATGGGCATGTTGAGTCAGGATCGCACCCGCCCGTTCGGCCGGTTGCTCACCGCCATGGTCACCCCGTTCACCGTCGCCGGTGAGCTGGATCTGCAAGTGGCGCGCGAGCTGGCCCGCTATCTGGTGGATGAGCAGCACAACGACGGCCTGGTGATCAACGGCACCACCGGTGAGGCGCCGACCACCTCCGACGGTGAGAAGGCCGAGCTGCTGGCCGCCGTGGTGGACGCGGTCGGTGACCGGGCCAGCGTCGTGGCCGGTGTCGGCACCTTCGACACCGTGCACTCGATCCAGCTGGCCGAGCAGGCCGCCAAAGCCGGCGCCGACGGCTTGCTGGTGGTCACCCCGTACTACTCCCGGCCCCCGCAGGCCGGGATGCTGCAGCACTTCCGGGCGGTCGCCGACGCCAGCGCCCTGCCGGTGATGCTCTATGACATCCCGGGCCGGAGCGGGGTGCAGCTGGCCAGCGACACGATCATCGAACTCGCCCGCCACGAGCAGGTCGTGGCGGTCAAGGACGCCCGCGGCGAGCCGACGGCCTCGGCCCGGGTGCTGGCCGAGACCGAGCTTGCCTACTACGCCGGTGACGACGCGATGCTGCTTCCGTTGCTGGCGGTGGGCGGAGTCGGCGTGGTCGGCACCTCCACCCACTTCTCCGGCGCGGTGACCAAGCAGGTGCTCGACGCCCATGAGCGGGGTGACAGGGCCGAGGCGCTGCGGCTGTACCGGCAGGTGCTGCCGATCTACACCGGCATATTCCGCACTCAGGGCGTGATCCTGGTGAAGGCCGGTCTGGCGCTGCTGGGCCGGCCGGCGGGGCCGGTCCGGCTGCCGATGGTCGAGGCCACCGAGCACGAGCTGAGCCATCTGCGCCAGGACCTCATCGACGCTGGCCTGGGCGGGGACCGCCTGAGCTAACCGGCCGGGCGGCTAACCGCCTGAGCTAACCGGCCGGGCGGCTAACCGCCCGAGCTAACCGGCCGAGGCCGCTGCCGCCCGCTTCGGTGTCGATGCGCCCTCAACTTGCAGTTGAGCGTTACCGTTGCCAGGTGGCAGCGACACCTGGAACCAGGACCCGACAGCCGGCATCGAAAAAGGCGTCGGGGCCCGGACGTGCCCGCGGCGCCAGCTCGGCCCCAGCCGGCCGCGCCCGGTCCACCGGTCGGGCGGCGCCACGGCCCAGCCGGCAGCAGCCGGCTCGGCAGCAGCCAGCGTTGGCCGCTCTGGGCCGACTGGTCGCCCAGCTCTGGCGAGTGCTCAGCGCAGCCGCCGGAACGCTGGCCCGCGCGGTGGGACGCAACGCGGCCACCGCCCGCGAGCTGGACCCGGCGCACCGCAGGGACGGCGCGGGACTGGCGGTCCTGGCACTGGGCCTGATCTCAGCGATCGCGCTGTGGTTCGCCGCGGCCGGCCCGCTCGGCGCCGCGATCACCGGCCTGTTTCGGCTGCTCGTCGGCGACCTGGCCTTGCTGCTTCCGCCGCTGCTGATCGTCTGGGCAGTGCACCTGCTGCGCCAGCAGCCCCATCCTGAGCGCCGTGGCCGGTTGCTGGTGGGCGGACTGGCGATCTTGGTGACCGTCACCGGCATGCTGCACCTGGGGGCCGGCTCGCCCACCGACGAGACCGGCTGGTCGGCTGCCGGCGGGGTGACCGGAATGCTGGCCGGCCAGCTCGAGCGGGTCCTGCCGGCCGGCCTGGTCGTCCTGGTCCTCTTCCTGCTCGGCGCGTTCGGCGCCCTCGTGGTGACCGCCACCCCGCTGAACCAACTGCCTGGCCTGGTGCGCGAGCTGTTCGCTCCCGGGGAGGAGACGGCCCCGACCACCGGCCGGGGCCGGGCGCCCGCGCCGGACGCCGAGGCAGCCCCGGCCGACGGCGAGGTCGATCTGTTCCTCGACGACCCGTTCCCCGTCCCGGACCCCGCAGCCTTCGGCGACGACGCCGAGCCGATCGCGGCGGCCCGCAAGCCGCGCAAGCCCCGGGTCGTCAAACCGGCCGAGGTCGATGACCTGCCGCCGGTGACCCGGCCCACCCAGCTGGAGCTCCACGGCGGCGCGGCCTACACGCTGCCCCCGTCCGACATCCTCGGCGTCGGCTCCCAGCACCTGGAGCACACCAAGGCCAACGACGAGGTGATCGCCTCGCTGTCGCAGGTGTTCGAGGAGTTCAACGTCGACTGCGCGGTGACCGGCTTCAGCCGCGGGCCGACCGTGACCAGGTACGAGGTCGAGTTGGGCCCCGGCGTCAAGGTCGAGCGGATCATCCAGCTGGCCCGCAACATCGCCTACGCCGTGAAGAGCCCGGACGTCCGGATCATCAGCCCGATCCCCGGCAAGTCCGCCGTCGGCGTCGAGATCCCCAACACCGATCCCGAGATCGTGATGCTGGGCGACGTGCTGCGCTCCAACGTGGCGCTGCGCGATCACCATCCGATGCTGGCCGCGCTGGGCAAGGACGTCGAGGGCGGCTTCGTGGTGGCCAACCTGGCCAAGACCCCACACCTGCTGGTCGCCGGGGCCACCGGTTCCGGCAAGTCCAGCTTCGTCAACTCGATGATCGTCTCCATCCTCCTGCGCTCGACGCCCGAGGAGGTGCGGCTGGTGCTCGTCGACCCCCAGCGGGTCGAGCTGACGATCTACGAGGGCATCCCGCACCTGATCACGCCGATCATCACCAGCCCCAAGAAGGCCGCCGAGGCGCTG
>DASWNX010000041.1 GCA_036399055.1 Jatrophihabitans sp. | reverse complement strand
ACTTGCTCACACTTCTCATCAACAGCATCTTTCGAACATGTCCTGGGCCGCACCATTCGACATGAACACACTCGCGTCCCACTGTGTGGTTCTGAAACCACACCACCACACCACACACACACCCCGGACGGGGTTGTGTGTCAGGTGTGTGGTGCTTCGTTTCACCGCGTTACGGCGGTCTATAGCGGAGGGGAAACGCCCGGTCCCATCCCGAACCCGGAAGCTAAGCCTCTCAGCGCCGATGGTACTGCGCGGGCCACTGCGTGGGAGAGTAGGACGTCGCCGGACACACTTTCGACCAAGGTCGTTCGGCATTCGCCGAACGGCCTTGGTTGGTTTTCGAGCCAGGCTGTTCGGTTGGTGCCGAACGAGCCTGGCTCTTTTTCTTTCTAGACGAGCAGGATGATGACATGGCTGACTATGGATCTGGCCGGGGCGGCTCCAACGCCCGGCGCGATGGACGCGGCACGCCCAGTAGCGGTGACCGTGACCGGACCGGCGCTTCGGCGGGGCGTGGCACCCCAGCTGGGCGTGGCGCCCCCACTGGACGTGGCGCTGCGACGGGGCGTGGTGCTTCGGCTGGACGCGGTGCTTCGACCGGGCGTGGTGGCCAGGGGGACGGCGCCGGCAGACCGGGTTCCGCCGGACCGGGCTCCTCCGGCCGTGGCTTTGTCTCCCGCGGGTCCTCTGCCATCGGCCGCAGCGCCGGTGGCACAAGCCCTCGTCCAGACGGACAGCGGTCCGCGGGCCCTCGGCAGGACAGCCGGAGCTCCTATGGACGCCCGACCACCGGCTCTGACTCCCCGCGTCGCCCCGACCGCGCCGGTGGGGGTTATCGAGCCGCCGGCCAGTCGCGTGACCGGTTCGCCGGCGCTGACGAACGCCCCAGTGGTGGACCGAAGCGTTTCGGCGCCTCGAACGACCGTGCAGACTCTGCTGGTTCCCCACGTGGCGGTGACCGCGGGCGATCGCAGAGCGGCAGGCCTACCCGTTCTGACAACGCCCGACCCGCACGCCCGGATACTCGGGAGCAGTACGGTTCATCGTCCACTGTGCGAAGTTCTGGCTATGAGCCCCGGCGTGCGCCGGCCCCTCATCGGCCGGCGACAGGCGCCCGCCCTGAGCGCGCTTCCGGTTCGGCCGCCAATTGGTGGGAACCAGGCGGTTCAGGCACCTCACGCCAAGGCGATAGCAGAGCATCCGGTCCGCGTCGTGATGCCGGTTCTGGTGGTGGGCACTCCGGTCCGCGTCGTGATGCTGGTTCTGGTGGTGGGTACTCCGGTCCGCGTCGTGATGCTGGTTCTGGTGGTGGGCATCAGAGAACCGGCAGCCGCAGTGACAGCGGAGAGCGTCGCGACAGCCGTGCGCCGAGCGCCGGAGGCCGGGGCCGGGATTCAGCCGGTTTCGACAGCGGCGCTCGGAACAGCCGTCCCGAGCGTCCAGTCGGCAACCGCTCCTACGGCGGTGGCCGTCCGTCAACCGGCGCAGGCGCTGAGCGGCGCTACCCGCGTGCCGACGGCGCTGGCCGCGGTCGCAGCAATCGGATCGAGGAGGACTACGAGTCGACCAGGGGCTCCCGGCCGACCCGAGGCGCCGAGATCGCGATTCCACCCGGCACCGATCCGAAGCTGCTCGACCCATCGGTTCGCTCAGAGCTGCGCTCGCTCAGCAAACTCGCCGCGGAATTCGTAGGCGCCCATCTGGTGGCAGCGGGCCAAGCGATCGACACCGACCCGAAGAAGGCATTGGAGCACGCCCGCGCCGCCCGCGGCCGAGGCGCTCGGGTGGCCGCGGTCCGTGAAGCGACCGGGCTGGCGGCTTACCACGCAGGTGAGTGGGCCGAGGCCTTGTCCGAGCTGCGCGCCGCTCGCCGGATCTCCGGTGACCCCAGCCACATCGCGGTCATGGCCGATTGCGAGCGCGCATTGGGTCGACCTGAGCGAGCGCTGAAGGCGATCGAGGACCCTGTGGTGCCCAAGCTCGAGCCCAGCATCCGCGCCGAGCTGATCATCGTGGTGGCCGGCGCCCGACGCGACCTCAACCAGCTAGACGCCGCGCTGGCCACGTTTGAACGCGGGGGCCTGGACACCAAGAACCCGAAGCCCGGCAGCGCCCGGCTCTGGTACGCCTACGCCGACGCCCTGGTCGCAGCCGGCCGGACCCAGGAGGCGATCCAGTGGTTCGGCGCCGCCGCGAAAGCCGACTACGACGACGAGACCGACGCCGCTGACCGGGCCGCGGACCTGCTCTGAGCTACTGGTCTGCGAAGCGCCGGAGCACCACGCCGGATGCCGGCTTGGGCGTGAACAGCGTCGACTTACGGGGCATCCGCTCGCCGGCGGCCGCTACGGCGGCCACCGCCTGAACCGGCGTGGGCCGCACCAGCACCGCGGTTCGCCCGGTGTCCAGCGCCTCGGCCAAAGCCTCGCTGACGCTGTGCGCGTAACCGACGTTGTCCACCGTGTCGCTCAACTGCCACACGTGCTCTACCAGCACGCGGTGCAATATCGTTATGTCAAGTTCTCCGAGTGCGGTGCCAGCAGCGGCCCCAAGGGCCTGTCGCTGGATCTCCGCCGACAGGCCTGACACGAGGACGGCTTCGTCCTCGTGGGCCAGGACGACCGCGAAGCCCTCAACCTGGCTCAGCGACTTCTCCGCCGCCGCGACTGACATCGGCTCACTGATTTCGGCGGCGGCGCTGGTCAGCTCAAGGATCCGGTTCCACTCCAGTGCCACCACCCGGTGAATCGGATGGACCTGCGGGCCGTAGGAGGAGGTGTCGACGAGCAGCGTCAGACCCCGATCCCAGGGGCCGGGCTCGCCATGGTGATCGGCCTGCAACTGCCGGTAGGTGGCGTAACGGTGGTGGCCATCGGCGATCAACGCCCGGCGGCCGGCGAGGTCGGCTGCCACCGCGGCGTGCGCGGCCGGGTCGGTGATCGCCCACAGCCGGTGCCCAACCCCGTCCGGGGTGTTCGCCGTGCTCGTCGGATCCAGGTCGCTGACCGAAGCCACCAGTTCAGAGGCCGCCCCGCCGCCGTCGTACACCAGGTAGATCGGCTCCAGGTTCGCCTCGGTGGCGCTCATCAGCGCCAAGCGGTCTGACACCGGTCCGGCCATCGTGTTCTCATGCGGCAGGATCACCCCGTCCTCCGGGTCGCGGAGTTCGACCGCCCCGAGCAGGCCTCGGGTCACCGAGTCGGGCGTGCTCATCTCATAGACGAACAGGGCGGCCTCGTCATCGACAGCAAGCACTCCCCGGCTCAGCCAGTCCTGCAGGACGGCCTTGGCGCCGGCGTACCGGTCCCCGTCGCCGAACCGGGCTTCGTCCTGCTCTGGAAGGATCAACCGGACGACGTTGGTGGGACTGGCCTGGACCAGGGCAGCCCGGTCGGCGCCGGAGATGACGTCGTAGGGCGGAGACAGCTGCCGCCCCAGGGTGTCGGCGTCCGCGCAGAACCGGGTCGCGCGAAACGGGGCAAGGGACAGGCCACGGCCGGTGGCGAGAGGATCGGTCACGAGGGCCGATGCTACGCGGCAGCCGCGGGGCGATGACGACTGAGCACCTGAGATGAGGAATTCCCATGATCGGCTCACAACAGCCGCTGTCCCGCCGCTACGACGTGGCCCTGTTGGACCTCGACGGAGTGGTGTACCTCGGCGAGCAACCGGTGGCCGGGGCTGCCCAGGCGCTGGCCTCGGCCCGGCAAGCCGGCATGCGGCTGGCCTTCGTGACCAACAACGCCTCCCGCACCCCCGATCAGGTCGCCGAGTTGCTCCAGCGGGTCGGGGTGCCGGCCGCCGCCGAGGAGGTGGTCACCTCCGCCCAGGCCGCCGCGCACTACCTGGCAGACCGGCTGCCGGCCGGCGCCCCGGTGCTGGTGCTGGGCACCACCGGTCTGATCGACGCCCTCACCGAGCGGGGGCTCAAGCCGGTGTTCTCGGCCGAGCACGACCCGGTCGCCGTCGTGCAGGGCTTCTTTTCGGGCACGGACTGGTTGGCGCTGGCCGAGGGCGCGGTGGCGATCAACCGGGGAGTGCCTTGGCTGGCCACCAACCTCGACGCCACCGTGCCGTCTCCACGGGGGCCGTTGCCCGGCAACGGATCACTGGTGGCGGCGCTGCGGCACGCGACCGGCCGAACGCCTGCCGCCACCGGCAAGCCCGACCCGACGATGCACGCCGAGAGCGTCGAGCGCTCCAACGCCCGCAGCCCGATCGTGGTCGGCGACCGGCTCGACACCGACATCGAGGGCGCCCGCCGGGCCAGTTGCGACTCACTGCTGGTGCTCAGCGGTGTCACCGACGCGGCCCAGCTGCTCGCGGCGCCCGCGTTGCACCGGCCGGATTACCTCGGCCACGACGTCTCGGCGCTACTGCGCGGCCATCCCGAGGTGGCTGAGACCGAGCGACTGGTCAGCTGCGGATCGGCAAGAGTCCAGCTCCGCGGTGCCGAGCTGGTGCTGAGCGGCGGTGACTCCGGCGGCGAGGGTGACGGCGACGGGCTGGACGGACTGCGGGCGTTGGCCGTGGCCGGCTGGCGACTGCTCGACGCCGACCTGACCGTTCGCGCGGTCAACGGCGCCGATGCCGCCTCGACTCGGCTGATCGAGCAGTTCGGTCTCGGACACGCGGCCCGCTGAGGCTGTGGATAGCAGCGGCCATCACCACTCCACCACGTAGCCTGGGCATCGTGACCGATCCCCGCTCAGCCCCAGCTCCCGGCGGCGATGACGTGGTGCTACGCGTCGAGTCCGCCGCCGAGGGCATCGGGGGAGTCAGCGACGGGCCGTTAGCCGAGGCCGTGACCCGGCTTGACGCCCTGCACCGCGAGTTGCAAAGCGCGCTGGCCGATCTCGATCAGGCTTGAGCCGCTACTCATGGTCCGTCGGTTACGTCTGGACGCCGAGTTGGTGCGTCGTCAGCTGGCGCGCTCGCGCGAGCAGGCCGGTGAGTTGATCGAGGCCGGCCGGGTCCAGGTGCGCGGCAATGTCGCCACCAAGGCGGCCACCGGCGTCGAACAAGACACTCCGATTCGGGTGCTGAGCGACACCGATGACCCTGGTTACGCCTCGCGGGGCGCGCACAAACTCCTCGGCGCGCTGACCGAGTTCACCGCCCTGCAGGTCAGCGGCCGGCGCTGCCTGGACGCCGGCGCCTCCACCGGCGGCTTCACCGACGTGCTGCTGCGCAGCGGCGCCCGTGAGGTGGTCGCGGTGGATGTCGGTTACGGGCAGCTGGTCTGGGCGCTGCAATCGGACCCACGGGTGATCGTGCACGACCGGACCAACGTCCGGACGTTGACCCCGGATCAGATCGGCGGGCCGGCCGAGCTGACCGTCGCCGACCTGTCCTTCATCTCACTCGGCCTGGTGTTGCCCGCGCTCACCGCGTGCACGGTGGCCGACCTGGTTCCGATGGTGAAGCCGCAGTTCGAGGTCGGCCGGCAGCGGCTGGGCCGGGGCGGCGTGGTGCGCGAGCCGGCCCTGCGCGCCGAGGCGGTGCTGGCGGTGGCCCGCACCGCCTTCGGGCTCGGCTGGGGGACGGCCGGCGTCGCTCGCAGCCCGTTACCCGGGCCCAGCGGCAACGTGGAATTCTTTCTCTGGCTGCGCCAGGACGCCGACCCGGCCGACGAGGCCATGATCCACGCCATCGCAGAGGAGGGCACATGAGGTCGGTACTGCTGGTGGTGCACACCGGCCGCTCAGATATCCGCGAGCTGGCCAGGCATCTGATCGCCCGGTTGAACGACCTCGGCTTCGAGGTGCGGATCAGCCCGGGTGAGGCCGCTGACGTCGCAGAGGGCGGCGAGCTTGGCGCGGTCAGCCTGCTGGACGCCTCTCAGATCGCCAAGGACGCCGAGGTGGCGCTGGTGCTCGGCGGCGACGGCACGTTCCTGCGTGCGGCTGAGCACGCCCGCAGCGCAGGCATACCGCTGCTCGGGGTGAACCTGGGGCATGTCGGTTTCCTGGCCGAGACCGAGGTCGACGCGCTCGACGCGACGGTGACCGCGATCGTCGAGGGCCGCTATGAGGTGGAGCAGCGCTTCACCCTGCAGGTGACCGCCACCTTGGACGGCGAGGTGATCGCCGAGGACTGGGCGCTGAACGAGGCGTCGGTGGAGAAGAGCAACCGCGAGAAGCTGCTGGAGGTGAGGGTGTCGGTGGATGACCGGCCGCTGCTGCGCTTCGGCTGCGACGGGGTCATCTGCGCGACGCCGACCGGCTCGACCGCCTATGCCTTCTCCGTCGGCGGCCCGATCGTCTGGCCCAACGTCGAGGCGATGCTGCTGGTGCCCAACGCCGCTCACGCGCTGTTCCAGCGGCCGCTGGTGGTGGCGCCGAACTCGCAGATCGGCATAGACCTGATGGGCGCCGACCAGTCCGGAGTGCTGAGCTGCGACGGCCGCCGGTCCCACCCACTGCCGCCAGGCGCCAAGTTGCGGGTGGAGCGCTCGGCGCAGACCGTGACCATCGCGCGGCCGCATCCCACCCCGTTCGGCGAGCGGCTGGTCGCCAAGTTCCAGCTGCCGGTTCGCAGCCTTCGCGACGGCCGTCCCACCACCTAGCAGGACCTAGTGGAAGAGGCTGGCAAGCGCATGCTGGAGGAGATCCGGATCCGTGGGCTCGGGGTGATCTCGGACGCGGTGCTGGAACTGGGGCCTGGACTGACTGTGGTGACCGGCGAGACCGGCGCCGGCAAGACCATGGTGGTGACCGGGCTGGCACTGCTGTTCGGCGGCCGTGCCGACTCGTCCCGGCTGCGTCCGGGAGTGGAGTCGGCCAGCGTCGAAGGCAGGCTGCTGGTCGGCGAGGGGTCACCGGCGGCGCTGGCCGTGACCGACGCCGGCGGCGACCTGGATTCCGACGGCAGCCTGGTGTTGCGGCGGGTGGTGAGCGCTACGGGCCGGTCCCGAGCGTTCGCCGGCGGCGCCTCGGTGCCGGTGACCGTGCTGGCCCGGCTGGCCGAGAGCCTGGTGGCCGTGCATGGTCAAAGCGATCAGCAGCGGCTCACCCAGCCCGCCGAACAGCGCCTGACCCTCGACCGGTTCGCGGGAGTGGACCTGGCCGACTGCCGGGCCGCCTTTCAGCAGTGGCGCGCGGCGGTGGCCGAGTTGGCACGGCGCACCGGCATGGCCCGCGAGCTGGCGCGCGAGGCGGAACTGCTGCGGCACGGCATCGCCGAGATAGCGCGAATCGCGCCGCAGCCGGAGGAGGATGTCGAACTCGCGGCCCTGGCGGCCCGGCTGGAGCATGCTGACGCGCTACGGGTCGCGGCGCGCACCGCCCACGACGCGCTGCTGGGCGACCCCGACGACCCCGCCGGTGAGGCGCCGGACGTCCAGACCCTGATCGCGGCAGCCAGCCGGGCACTGGGCCAGGTCGTCGGCACCGACGCCGCGCTGGACCAGCTCAGCGCTCGGCTGGCCGAGCTGGCCGCCGCGGCCACCGACATCGGCAGCGAGCTGGCCGGGTACCAGACGCAGCTGGAGGCCGATCCAGCCCGGCTGGCCGCGGTGCACGAGCGCCGCGCCGCCCTCAACGGGTTGATCCGCAAATACGGCGTGGGCGCGGTCGGCGACGGCGGCGGCCGGCTTGGCGGGAGCGGCGCCGGGGCACTGGGGTCGGTGCTGGACTGGGCGGCCGAGGCCGAGCACCGGCTGGCAGCTGCCGACACCTCCGACGAGGCGCTGGCGGCGCTGGCCGCCGAGCGTGATCAGGCGGCTGCCCGCTTCACCGAGCTGGCCACGGCGGTGTCGGGGCGACGCCGGCAGGCTGCCCAGCGGTTGTCGAAGCTGATCACCGCCGAACTGGCCGGTCTGGCGATGCCCGCAGCCGCGGTGCGGGTCGAGGTCCGCCCCCGGAACCCGGTGGAGTCCGGCCCGCAGGTCCTCATCGACGGCCGGCCTGCCGGCGCCGGACCCGACGGCGTGGACGAGGTGGAGATCACCTTGCGAGCCCATCCGGACGCCCCGGAGCTGCCGGTCCAGCGCGGCGCGTCGGGTGGCGAGCTGTCCCGGGTGATGCTGGCCATCGAGGTCGCGCTCGCCGGGACCGATCCGGTGCCCACCATGGTCTTCGACGAGGTGGACGCCGGCGTCGGAGGCCGAGCCGCCGTCGAGATCGGCCGCCGACTGGCCCGGCTCTCCCGCAGCCATCAGGTCGTGGTGGTCACCCACCTGGCGCAGGTCGCCGCCTTCGCCGAGCGCCACCTGGTGGTGGACAAGTCGGTGTCGGTGACGAGCAGGCCGGCGGTGACAGGCGCCGCTGCCGCGCAGGACTCCGAGCCGGCCTCCGGCGGCGTTACCCGCAGCGACATCCGATCGGTCAACGGCGAGGACCGGCTGGTCGAGCTGGCTCGGATGCTGGCCGGCGGCGACAGCGCGGTCGCGCGCGAGCACGCCGCTCAACTGCTCAGCTCCGCGCGTCAGGACATCGCCGAGTTCGGCGACGCCGACCGGCGTCGAGGTTCTGCGGCTGCCTGGGCCGGCGCGCCCGAATCCGCCCAGCAGCCCGAGCCGATCACCCCGAAGGCTGCTCGGGCTCGATCCAAGCGGTGAGGCCGCGTGGCGAAGTGCCGGGATCGGCTGGCCGGATGGCACCATCGAAGCTCATGAAGATCGCACTCAGGCAGTCCGACCGGCGTCGCGACGCCGCGCTGCCCGGTATCAGCGGGGTGGCCCGCCTTGATCGGCGGGTGAGCCGGCTGCTGAACCGCCTGCAGCCCGGTGACATCGCCGTCATCGACATCGCCGATCTGGACCGCTCGACCGCTGACGCCCTGGTGGCGGCCGGGGTCAGCGTGGTGGTCAACGCCCAGCAGAGCATCTCCGGCCGCTACCCCAACCTGGGGCCCGAGGTGCTCATCGCCAATGACGTCGCGCTGCTGGACGCTGTGGGGAGCGAGATCTTCGCCGAGGTCAAGGAAGGCTCACGCCTGCGGCTGGACGGCGACGTGCTGCACATCGGAGACAAGGTGGCCGCCCGCGGCGCCAGGCAGGACGCCGACACGGTCCAGGCCGCGATGCGGGCCGCCAAGGCAGGCCTGTCGGCCCAGTTGCAAGCCTTCGCGGCCAGCACGCAGCAGCACATGGAACGTGAGAAGGAGCTGCTGCTGGACGGCGTCGGGGTGCCCGAGCTCAGCACCCGCTTTCGTGGCCGGCACGTCCTGCTGGTCGCCAAGGATTACGACTACAAGTCCGATCTGCGCTCGCTCAAGCACTACATCCGGGAGTTCCGGCCGGTGCTGGTAGGTGTCGACGCCGGCGCCGACGTCCTGCGGGAGGCCGGTTACCAGGCCGACCTGGTGGTTGGCGATCTGGACCTGGTCTCGGATGCGGCGTTGCGCGAGGCCGCCGAGGTCGTCGCGCACGCCGACCATCACGGCCGGGTCAGCGGGCTGGCCCGGGTGCAGGACCTGCGCGTCGAACCGGTCGTCTTCGCCTCCTCGGGCACCAGCGAGGACGCCGCGATGCTGCTGGCCGACGCAGGCTCGGCCAGGCTGATCGTCACCGTCGGAATGCGCGCCACCCTGGAGGAGTTCCTGGACGCCGGTCGCGGCGGGATCGCCTCGACTGTGCTGACCCGGCTCAAGCTCGGCGGCCGGCTGGTGGACGCCAAAGCCGCCGCCCAGCTGTTCCAGACCCGGGTCTCGGCGCTGTCGCTGGTGCTGCTGGCGGTCGCCGCGGTGCTGGCCATCGCCGTCGTGCTGGTCGCCGGCCTCGCCGGAGACAGCTACCTGCATCTCCTGGCCGACGGTTGGGACCATTCTGTCTCCTGGCTTAGGAGCCTGCTGTCATGATCTCGTTCCGGTACCACCTTGTCTCGATCATCGCCGTCTTCCTCGGCATCGCGCTGGGCGTGGTGGTGGGGACCAGCGCGCTCAACGGCGCGGTGGTCGGGGACCTGCGTCATCAGGTCACCGACGCGAAGAAGAACAGCAGCGCCCTGGCCGCGCAGAATCAAGCGCTGCGGGCCCGTTCGGCCCATGCCGACCTGCTGGCCCAGACCTTCGGCGGCAAGATCGCCGGCGCGGCCCTGGCCAAGACCCCGGTGGTGCTGATCGGCGCGCCCGGAGCGTCCAAGCAACTCAAGGACGCGATGGCTGAGCAGGTCACCGCGGCCGGCGGCACTGTCGCCGGCCGGCTGCAGCTGAGCAAGGACTTCAGCGACCCGCGGCGAGCCAACGACATCAGGTCACTGGCGACCTCGGGCCTGCATCCGATCGGCCTGCAATTGCCGACCACCGACGACGCCGGCACGCTGGCCGGAGCGCTGCTCGGCTTCGTGCTGCTGGGCCACGGCCAGAGCACCGACCTGGCACAGGTCATCGCCGGATTCGGGACCCTCAACATGGTCAAGGCCGAGAGCCCGACGGTGGCGGCCGGCAAGCTGGTGCTGTTGGTCGCGCCTGGCGCTCTGCCCAAGGACGACGAGGCCGGCAGGATGCTGCTCTCCTTCGGCGCCCAGCTGGGCGCCAGCACCGGCGGCCCGACCGTGGTGGTCGGTGATCCGGCCTCCAACACCGCAGGCGGGCTGGTGGCGTTGGTGCGCGCCGACGACGCGGCCAGCAAAGCCGTGTCGACAGTGGACGATGCCAACAGCCCACTCGGCGAGCTCACCGTCGCGCTGACCGGCGCCGACACGGTGGCCGGGCGTAAGGGCCACTACGGGACCGGCGCCGACAGCGACGGGCTGCTGCCCGGAGCCGGTGGCTAGTGTCGCTGGCGCGACGTCGGCGTGGTTCGTGTTACCGTGAACTCCCGTGGATATCAGGGGTTTCTGTGAGAGATCCCAGCTCCGCACCTCGTATCGGATGCGACCACGGGAGTCTCGTTGGCTCAATCAGCCCGGACCACTAAGCACCTTTTCGTCACCGGCGGCGTCGCCTCCTCGCTCGGGAAGGGGTTGACCGCCTCCTCGCTGGGCAGCCTGCTCAAGGCCCGTGGTCTGCGGGTCACCATGCAGAAGCTCGACCCGTACCTCAACGTCGACCCCGGCACGATGAACCCGTTCCAGCACGGCGAGGTATTCGTCACCGAGGACGGCGCCGAGACCGACCTCGACATCGGCCACTACGAGCGATTCCTGGACACCGACCTGGTCGGCTCGGCCAACGTCACCACCGGTCAGGTGTACTCGGCGGTGATCGCCAAGGAACGCCGGGGTGAGTACCTGGGCGACACGGTGCAGGTCATCCCGCACATCACCAACGAGATCAAGGAACGGATCCGGTCGATGGCCGCTCCGGGGCCCGACGGCGAGATCCCCGACGTGGTGATCACCGAAGTCGGCGGAACCGTCGGCGACATCGAGTCGCTGCCGTTCCTCGAAGCCGCCCGCCAGGTCCGCCAGGACGTCGGCCGGGACAACTGCTTCTTCCTGCACGTCTCGCTGATCCCCTACCTGGCGCCGTCCGGAGAGTTGAAGACCAAGCCCACCCAGCACTCGGTCGCGGCCCTGCGCAGCATCGGCATCTCGCCGGACGCGGTCGTCTGCCGCGCCGACCGTGAGATACCGGCCAGCGTCAAACGCAAGATCTCGTTGATGTGCGACGTCGACACCGAGGCGGTGGTCGCGGCGGTGGACGCGGCGAGCATCTATGAGATCCCCAAGGTGCTGCACGACGAGGGCCTGGACGCCTATGTGGTGCGCCGGCTGGGGCTGCCCTTCCGAGACGTGGACTGGTCGCTGTGGGGCGGGCTCCTGGAGCGGGTGCGCCATCCCAAGAGCGAGGTGAGCATCGCCCTGGTCGGCAAGTACATCGACCTGCCCGATGCCTACCTGTCGGTCACCGAGGCGCTGCGCGCCGGCGGCTTCGCCCACCGGGCGAGGGTGTCCCTGCGCTGGGTCGCCTCCGACCTCTGCGAGACCCCGGCCGGCGCGGCCGCGCAACTGGCGGGGGTGGACGGGGTGGTCATTCCCGGCGGTTTCGGGATCCGGGGCATCGAGGGCAAGCTCGGAGCGATCAGGCATGCCCGTGAGCGAGGAGTGCCGACGCTGGGGCTGTGCCTGGGACTGCAGTGCATGACCATCGAGGTGGCCCGGCACGTCGCCGGGCTGCCGGGCGCCAACTCTGCCGAGTTCGCGCCCGAAGCCACCGATCCGGTGATCGCCACCATGGCCGATCAGGTCGAGGCGGTGGCCGGCAACGCCGACCTGGGCGGCACCATGCGGCTGGGCAGCTACCCCGCCGAGCTGGTCCCGGGCTCTATCGTGGCGATGGCCTATGGCGCCACGTCGGTGACCGAGCGGCACCGGCACCGCTACGAGGTCAACAACGACTACCGCGAGGTTCTGGCGGCGTCGGGGCTGGTCATCTCCGGGACTTCGCCGGACGGCCGGTTGGTGGAGTTCGTGGAGCTGCCGCGTGAGGTGCACCCGTTCTTCGTCGCCACCCAGGCCCACCCGGAGCTGAAGTCACGGCCGACCAGGCCGCATCCGCTGTTCTCGGCCTTCGTGGCCGCCGCCCTGGAGTACAACGACCAGGAACGGCTTCCGGTGGAGATCCCCGAGGTCGCCGAGACCGCCGCGGAGCTCGCGACGTCCGGCCCGGCCGCCGGATGACCGGGGACCAGCATCGCTTCGAGGTGGTGTCCTCCGAGCGGCGTTTTGCCGGCGCGGTGTTCGACGTGCGCACCGACGCGGTGCGGATGCCGGACGGCTCGGTGGCCGACCGGGACGTCATCACCCACCCCGGGGCGGTGGCGATCCTGGCGCTGGACGCGGCTGACAACGTCGTGATGGTCCGTCAGTACCGGCATGCGGTCGGCCACGAGCTGCTGGAGCTGCCGGCCGGGCTGCTCGACGTCGACGGCGAGCCGGCGCTGACCGGCGCCCGCCGGGAGCTGTTCGAGGAGGCGTCGCTGGCGGCCGGGACCTGGGAAGTCCTGCTGGACATGTATAACTCCTCGGGAATGAGCGACGAGGCGATCCGGGTGTACCTGGCCCGGGGGCTGACCGACATCGCCGAGCAGGACAGGTTCGCCCCCGAGCACGAAGAGATCAGCATGACCGTCGAGCGCCGTCCTCTCGATGAGCTGGTTCGGATGGCGCTGGCCGGCGAGCTGGTGAACGCCACCGCGGTCGCCGGGGTGCTGGCGGCCTGGGCGGCCCGGGCCGACGGCTGGTCGGGGCTGCGTCCGGCCGACGCGGCCTG